>JBBRUE010000318.1:0-7560 GCA_038248085.1 Myxococcales bacterium
ACGGGTACGGCCCGGTGCCGAGCATGCCGTTCTCCGACTGCAGCACCACCTCGACGCCGGCGGGGATGTAGTTGGGGATCAGCGTCGGCAGGCCGATACCGAGGTTGACGTAGAAGCCGTCGCGCAACTCCTTCGCGACACGCTGAGCGATCTGTTCACGGGTCAAAGGCATGGTCGTTCTCGCTCTCGGTTCAGGGCTTGCGGACGGTACGACGCTCGATCCACTTGTTGAGGCCGGCCGACTGCACCACGCGCTGTACGTAGACCGACGGCACGTGGATCGAATCGGGGTCCAGCTCGCCGACCGGCACGATGTGCTCGGCCTCGACGATGGTGACCTTCGCCGCGGTGCACATCAGCGGCGAGAAGTTGCGGGCCGTCTTGCGGAAGATGAGGTTGCCCCAGGTGTCGGCCTTCCAGGCGCGCACGATGGCGAAGTCGGCCTTGAGCGGCATCTCGAGCACGTACTCGTGGCCGTCGATGACCCGCGTCTCCTTGCCCTTCGCCACCTCGGTGCCGACGCCGGTGCGCACGAAGAAGCCGCCGATGCCCGCGCCGCCCGCCCGGATGCGCTCGGCCAGCGTCCCCTGGGGGCACAGCTCGACCTCCAGCTCGCCCGAGAGGTACTGGCGCTCGAACTCCTTGTTCTCGCCGACGTACGACGAGACCATCTTCTTGACCTGCTTGTTCTTGAGCAGCACGCCGAGGCCCAGCTCGGTGGTGCCGCAGTTGTTGGCGATGATGGTGAGGCCTTTGACCCCCTTCGCCAGCAGCGCGGTGATCAGGTTCTCGGGGTTCCCACACAGCCCGAAGCCGCCGGACATCAGCGTGCAGTTGTCGGGAATGTCCTTCACCGCCTCAGCGGCCGACGCGACGACCTTGTTCATCAAGCCTCCCCTTCGAAGAGCGCCCTCCCTTTGGCACATGCGGGTGGGCATTCAACCGAAGAAAGCGCTACGTGGGTGCGGTTGTTGACCAGGTCTTCCAGCGAGTACTCGATGGGGCGGGTGACCTGGTTCCAGTACACGCTGCCGGTCGCTTCGAAGTCGAAGGGGAGCTGCGCGTCGACGCCGGCCTCGACCTTGGCCGCCTGCTGCAGCCCGTCGCGCAGCCCCGCGAGGTCAGTGACCGGGAGGTTGAGCAGCACCGTGGGCGCCTGGTGCACCAGCGCCGCGCCCGCCCGCAGCCCGAGGACCTCGGAGAGCGTGTAGCGCACCACGCCGCGCGGCTCGGGAGCGAAGCGGCTGGGGCCTCCATCGAGGAAGTAGCCGTCGAGGCGCAGGCCGGCCTGGGCTGACCACCGGCCCGACTTCCACGAGAGCTCAGCGAAGACGCCGGCGAGCGCGCCGGTGGTGGCGGGCTCGCGGAAGCTGGCCGCCGCGCCCGTGCTGGCCGAGGGGTTGCGATCGATGTCGAAGGTCGTCGCCTGCCGCTCGCCTTCCACGCCGAGCTCGAGCTCGATGGTGTCGGACAACGCGCCCTGCCACCGCGCGCGCGCCTGCACCGATTGGCGCGCCATGAGGAACTGGCCGAAGAGCGCCCCGTCGCGCTCGCCGAGGAGCCCCAGCCGCTCGGTGCCCACCAAGACCCCGAGCTCGAGCTGGCCGCCGTGCGCGGGCTGTCTCCACGCGAGGTCGACGCGGTGAAATTGCGAGGTGAGCAGCGCAGTGAAGGTGCCAGGCCCCGACTGCCGCACCCCCGCCTCGTCGACGACGCCCAGCGCGAGGAGCCGCAGCTTGCCGGCCCCGGTGCTCCACTCGAGGCGGCCCTGGTAGTCGGCGAAGCTCACCACCGGGGTGGGGCGCGGCGTCTCGGGCGTCGAGGGGAACACGGCCTTCGCCACCGCGACGGCGATGGGCGCGGTGTAGCTGACGCGCCCTGCGAGGGTGACGTGGAGCCGGAGCGCGTCGAGTGGCATCGAGACGAAGGCGCCCGCGTTGAGCAGGTCGACCGACGCGGTGACCTGCAGCTTCGCGCTGGGCTTCGCGAGGCGCCCGTCGATGGCGCCCCCGAGGAGTCGGCCGTAGCGCGCGGGCATCACCCCGGCGAAGAAGTCGACCTTCTCGATGAAGTCGGGGTGCACCACCGCGGGCCCGGCGAGCAGGTGGTAGAGCTGGGGCAGGCGCACCCCGTCGAGGAAGAAGCCGGTCGCCGCGGGTTGCGAGCCGCGCACCACGGGGTACGAGAGGCCCGAGGCGATGGCCGAGACGCCGGGCAGCAGCATGGTGACGCGGAAGGGGTCTCCCTGAGTGCCGGCGACCTCCTGGAGCTCGACGCGCGAGAGCTCGATGCGCGAAGGGCCCTCGTCGCGGCGCGCGCGCACCACGGTCTCCCAGCCGGTGTCGAGGCGCTCGAGGCGGTAGCGCACCTCGACCTGCTCACCCGCCTTCAGCGACTCGGTGACGGAGAGCGCGCGGTAGCCCGAGGCGCGGACGGTGAGCGCGTAGACTGCCGCGCCGAGCGGGACGGTGAAGTGTCCGTCGGCGTCGGTCTCGGCGAGCACCCCGCCGTCGGCGGCGAGGAGGTTCGCCAGGGCGACGGGCTCGCGGGTGCCGCGCGCCTCGACGGTGCCGGAGAGCACGGCCTGCGCCAACGCGCCGGCATGGAGCTCTCGGACCGCACCGCCATCAGCGACGAGGTTCGCCCGCGCGACGCCAGGGGTGAGGGTCGCGACGTCACTCGCGTCGGAGAGGTCGGGCGAGGCGCCTCCATCGACCGCGATTGCGCCCTCGGCGACGAGCCCTCCGCGCATTCCTCCGTCAGCGGTGCACGTGCCGGCGCTGCTCGTGGACGCGAGGACCAGCAGGAGTGAAGAGAGCGGGCCCACGCGGAGCGAACCCTACCCGCACGATCTCAGTCTCCGCAGTCGACACCTTCGGCCGCCTGCATGGGGGCCGAAGGTGAAGGTGCCGAGCGCCGTGCTTCGGCCCGGAGCAGCCCCGGGAACCGAACACCCGTGACTCACGGGTGCAGGCTTCGACGCGTGGCGTGCTCCCCCGCAAGGGTCTCCGGACGCATACCCATTGGTGACAAACCAGTCACCGTCGAACGGCCTCGCGCCCCTGTTTGTCACCAATGGGTATGCGTCCCGAGACCCCAACCGGGAGTGCACGTGCACGGTCACGCGGCGGGGCGGCCTCCGAAGGTCCAGGCCTGCGCGGCCGCCAGCTCGAGGAACGCCCGCGTGTTCGCCGAGAGCATGCGCGACGACGGATAGACGCACTGAATCGGGAGCGGCGGCGGCTCGAAGCCCGGCAGCAACACCTCGAGCTGCCCGGACTTCACCGCCGCGGCCACCTGGTACGCGAGCGCGAGGGTGATGCCGCCGCCGAGGAGCGCGTGCCCGATGGCCGCGTCGCCGCTGTTGGTCGTCAGCCGCGGCTCGAAGCGCACGGTCCGCGCGCGGCCCTGCCGCTCGAAACGCCACTCGGGCTGCGGGGCGAGGGCGGTGAAGTGAATGAGCGCGTGGTGCAGCAGGTCTTCCGGCGTGCGCGGGGCCTTGCGGGTCGCCAGGTACTTCGGTGACGCGACCAGCACCCGCGCGGTGGTGCCCACCTTGCGCGCCACCAGCGAAGAGTCGGCGAGGTGCCCGATGCGCAGGGCGACGTCGACCCCTTCATCCACCAGGTTCACCATCCGGTCGGCGAGCAGCAGCTCGCCCCGGACCGCGGGGTAGCGCAGCAGGTACGCGCACATCAGGGGCGCGAGGTGCAGTCGACCGAAGAGCGCGGGCCCGGTGACCGCGAAGCGGCCGGCGGGCGAGGTGCGCCGCGCGAGGGCCAGCGCCTCGGCCTCTTCGACCTCCCCGAGAAGGCGCCGCGCGTGGTCGACGTACCGCAAGCCTGCGTCCGTCAGCGTCACCGAGCGCGTCGTGCGCTGCAGCAGCCGCTGGCCCAGACGGTCCTCGAGGGACGCCACCAGTCGGGTCACCGTCGGAGGCGAGCGCTTGAGCTTCCGGGCGGCGGCCGCAAACCCCTTGAGGTCGGCGACGGTGACGAAGGCCTGCATCGCGTCGAGACGGTCCATGGAGACTCTTTCTGTTTTCGAAACAGTGTCTTGTCAATGACGCCGATTCTGCATTCGTTTCACAATGACATGTTGCGGACACCCGCTGGGCATCCGGCCCGGCGGCAACCACGGAGTCACCATGTCCCGCCTCGCCATTCCCGCTTCCATCGAGACCTCCCCCGCCGCGTCACGCCCGTTGCTCGAGGGCGTCCAGAAGCAGCTCGGGGTCGTCCCCAACCTCTTCCGCCTGCTGGGCGCCAGCCCCGCGGCGCTCGAGGGCTACCTCGCGCTCAGCGGCGCGCTGGGCAAGGGCACGCTCGACGCGCGCACGCGGGAGCGCATCGCCCTGACGGTGGCCTCGCTCAACGGCTGCAGCTACTGCCTGTCGGCGCACAGCTATCTCGGGAAGCACGCGGCGAAGCTCGACGACGTCGAGCTCGAGGCGAACCGCGCGGGGACCTCGGTCGACGCGAAGGCCGCCGCGGCGCTCCGCTTCGCCGCGAGCGTGGTGCGCCAACGGGGACACGTCTCGGACGTCGAGGTCGCGGCGGTCAAGGCCGCCGGCTACGGCGAAGGAGAGGTGCTGGAGATCGTGCTTCACGTCGCGCTCAACACCCTGACCAACTACGTCAACGAGACGGCGCAGACGGAGATCGACTTCCCGGTGGTTCGCGTCGCGCAGAAGGCGGCGTGAGGTGAGCGGGCCCCTGCAGTTCGCCCCGGAGCGGGACCTGGTGCCGAGCGAGATCGCCTTCACGCCGGCGGTGAAGGCAGTCCAGGCCCGAAAGCGTTCCCGCGCGCCGGAGGCGTTCGAGCACGCGCTGACGGACGACGTCGCGGCCTTCGTGCGCGCGCAGACCACGGCGTACCTCGCGACGGCGAACCTGCAGGGGCAGCCCTACGTACAGCACCGGGGGGGCCCCGCCGGCTTCCTCCAGGTGCTCGACCCGCACACCATCGGGTTCGCCGACCTGCGCGGCAACCGGCAGTTCATCTCGCTGGGGAACCTCAGCGAGAACCCGAAGGTGCTGCTCTTCCTCATGGACTACGCGCACCGCCAGCGGGTGAAGGTCTGGGGCACGGCGCGGGTCATCGAAGACGACGCGGCCTTGCTGAGCCGCCTCACGCCGCGCGGAGAGCACAGCGACCAGGCGATCCTCATCACCGTCAGCGCGTGGGACGCGAACTGTCCGAAACACATTCCCCAGCTGATCGAGGCGAGCGCGGTGGCGGCGGCCCTCGAACAGCGAGATCGCCGCATCGCCGAGCTCGAGGCGCTGCTGGCGAAGCGGTGAGCCGGTGAAACGGCCTCAGAGCTTCACGGCGTGCGCCAGCAGGTGGAGGCGCAGCGACCGCGGCTGCCCTCGCACCACCAGCGGCACCACCAGCTCGAAGGTCTGCCCGTCATAGGAAGCCGCGGCGCCGCCGATCGCCGGCAGCTCGAAAGGAATCAACCGGGCGCGGCCCCTGGTGAAGGGCTCGATGGGCCCGACAGCCTGGTCCGGGCGAATGGGTCGCTCGACGCGATCGGGGCCGATCATGCCGATCTGCCCCCACTGCACGATCATCGGCTCGCTGGTCTTGTTGGTGAGGATGAGGAGCACCGCCTGGAACGACGTCGGGTCGACCAGCACCTCGGCGCGGAGATCGTCCTCCTCGAAGAAGTCCCGCTCCCCCGGCCGGGTGAGGTTCTTCGCGCCCGGGTCGGTGATGTCGAAGTTGTAGAAGTAGTTCGCCGGCGCGCACGCCGTGGAGACCAGCACCGCAGCACTGAGGAGGAGCAGTCGCATGCCCTGCTTCTAGCAGCGCGCCGGGGCGTTACGACTGCTGAACGCTCCACACCGCGGCGTAGTGGAGCCCACCGGCGAAGAGCACCATCACGTGGAACACCTCGTGGTACCCGAAGAAGTTCGGCCGCGGGTTGGGCCACCGCTTCGCGTACACGCCCGCGCCGAGAATGTAGACCGCTGCGCCGACCAGCAGCAGCCACGTGCGCGGCCACCCGATGTGCACCGGCAGCCCGAGGATCATCGGCGCCGCGCACAGCCCCAGCACGACGTAGGTCGCCGCGCGCACCGCCCGGTGACCGTGGCTGTTGACGATGGCGTAGATGATGCCGGCCACCGCCCCGACCCACATGCCGATCAACCCCGGCGTCGCCGCGTGGGGTGAGGTCAGCGCCACGAACGGCGTGTACGTGCCGGCGATGAGAAAGAAGATGCCGATGTGATCAGCCATGCGGAGCCGGTTGCGCGCCGCGTGGCTCCAGTTGGGCCGGTGGTAGAGCGCCGAGAGCCCGAGCATCAGCGTCAGCGAGCTGGCGTAGATGATCCCCGCCACGTAGCGCCACCCCTCGACCGGGGCGATCGACAGCTCGGCGATGCCGAACACCGCGGCGACGAACCCGAACAGGTGGAACACGCCGCGCAACCGGGGCTTGACCTTCGCCATCGCTTCTTCGGCCTGCAGCACCAGGGTCGACATCGGGTGCACCATCGCACCCCGACTGTCACCTCATTGTCAGCGCGGAACCGGCCGGGTGATCCGCGACTCGGCCGACCGGGTCCGAATCTCGTGCGGTTTGTGGGGGTAGCCTTAGGCTTGGATCATGCCAGGTGGGGGACCAGCCGGAACAACCCGGGGCCAGCTGGTCCTCGGCGTCGTGGCGGCCACGTTGTTCGGCGAAGGCACGCTCATGTTCGCGCTGCCGGAGGCGCTCCACGGCTGGCGGGCGGCGCTCCTCGACGCGGGCGGCGTCTCCCTCGTCGCGGGCCTCGCCGCTTTCCTGCTCAGCCGCACGGCGCACGCCGAGCCGGCGAAAGACTCCCGGCTCCAGCGCCGCGTGCGAGCGGCCTACCTCGGGGCGCTGAGCCTCGTCACCCTCGCGCTCCTCGTCGGAAAGCAGGTCGAGCCGGGGGCCGTGCTGCTGATGGTGGGGCCACGGCGGTCGCGCTGGTCCTCTTCCTCGAACCGGCGCTCCGCCGGGTCGCGCGCACCATGGCCCGGCTGGAGGGCGAACGGTCGGAGTTCGACCGCCTCGCGATGGTCGCGCGCCGCACCATCAACGGCATCGTCGTCACCAACGCCTCGGGGCAGATCGAGTGGGCCAACGAGGGCTGGGAACGGCTCTGGGGCTACACCCTCGCCGAGGCACGGGGGAAGCCGCCAGGTGCCCTGACCCGGCTGCCGGATCTGCAGGGCCGCCGGCTCACCGAAGATCAGGCGGCGCGCGCCCGCATGCGCGTGGCGATGGCGAAGGGCGAGGGCTTCCAAGAGCTGGTGATCAACCGCACCCGTGCGGGCCTGCTGGTGCACATCGAGCTCGACGTGCAGCCACTGCGCGACGCCTCGGGGGTGCTCACCGGCTACATCGGCGTGCAGACCGACGTGCACCTCCGGGAGCTGGCCCTCGAGCGATTGAGGCTGCGCAGCGGCATGCTCGAGGCGGTGCACGGCCACGCGCCGCTGCCGGAGGTGTTGGGGAAGCTGACCCGCGCGGTGAACGAGGCGCTCCCCGACATGTTGCCCTCGGTGCTGCTGGTGGACGAGGGC
>JBBRUE010000319.1:0-7547 GCA_038248085.1 Myxococcales bacterium
CGACGATGGCGTGCACCTTCTCGGTGGTGGGGAAGGTGCCCAGCGGCTCGAAGCCCGCGCTGCCCCGGTGCATCACCATGCCGCGGCGTCCTGCACAGCGCACGTCGAGGCATTCGTTGACCGCGGCGAAGAGGTCGGTGTCGGTGACGGCGAGGTCGGCCACGTTGCCTTCGAAGCCCTTCGAGCGCTCGCTGAAGTCGGCGGTCGCGCTGTTCCACGACCAGACCGCGCCGAAGTCGCCGACCACCCGGCCCTGCGCCGAGGCGAGCCCGGCGCCGAAGATCCCGCGGGGCACCTGTTGCTCGCGCAGCTCGTACGAGGCCCACGTCACCTCGTTCACGCCGCCATCGATCGACGCGGCTTCGTGCCGCGCCAACACCACGCCCTTCGCGCTTGGAAGCGGAACGGTGAGCTTCTGCTCTCCGCCGACGAAGATGCGCGAGTCGAACAGGCCCAGCGTGGTCGCCTTCGACAACTCGGGCGTGGCCGGCAGGTTCTCGGCTACCCAGCCGGTGCCGATGAAGTGCCACAGCCGGTTGCCGCCGACGGCCCAGGCCTCACCCGAGGCGAAGTCGACCAGCTGCGCGGCATCGAGCTTCACCGCGAGGCGGGTGTCGAACAGCGAGTCCCACACGCGGCGCGTGGGGTCCCACTTGTAGATCGATCCGAGGTCGCCCACGACGACGAAGCCGCCCAGCCCGTCGCCCAGCACCGAGAGCAGCGCTTCGAACGACGGGTGGTACTCGGTGGTCCACGTGCCGTTACGGCGGATGACGACCTCGTTGCCGCTGCCCACGCCCATGCCGTGCGTACCGTCGAACCACAGCTGCGTCAGGTCGCTGATCTGCGTGGGCTGAAACACGCGCACCACCGGCGACAGGCTGCCCTTGAACTCCACCAGCACGCCCGAGCCGTTGGCCTGCCCGATGGCCACCGCGTCGGTGAGCGACGTGCCGCCGACCGCCTTGAGCGTCAACGCTGGGTACGAGAAGGCACGCGTCCAGGCGCCGACGGCGTTCTCGATCAACACCGTGCCGTTGCCACCCGCGTAGACCGTGCCGAAGTTGCCCGGCGCGAAGGCCCCGCCCACGAGATCGTTGCCGGTGGGGAAGGGGTTCTCGTGGGCGTAGGTGCCCGGCCCGACGGTCGTGCCCTGCACGAAGACCTTCGCCGTCGCCGACTGCATTCCCGCCCGCACCGTCACCGTGGCAATGCCGGGGTCGAGCGCCGTGAGCAGGCCGGTCATGTCGACCGACGCCACCCGCACCGGCGCCACCTTCCACGTCACCGGGGCATCGATGGTCTCGCCGGTCGGCGACACCACGCGCGCGGTGAACTGCTGCGTGTCACCGACCCTCAGGTTCGCCTCGGGGGGATCGATCTCCAGCCGCGCGATGTTCGGCTCGGACGGGCTGGTCACCCAGAACAGCCCGAGCTTGTCGGTCTTCGCCTCGACGTTGGCGAAGGGCATCAGGTTCGTCTTCGCGCCCGGGAGCGCGTCGTAGGCCGCGGAGCCCGACTGCCGGCGCATGTCGTAGGTGCCGGGGTCGACGCCGGCCACCACGCGCATCGGCACCCAGGGCAGGAACAGCGTCAGCGGGCTCTTGGGCACGAGGCTCGAGGGCGAGAGCCGGTAGCCCAGGCTGATGCGCTTGCGCATCGGCACCTCGGGGATGCCGGTGTCGACGATGGTGACGAAGATCCGTTGCTCCTCGTCGAACGCGCCCGCCGGGACGTCGAGCCCGTAGCCGTTGCGAATGAAGAGGCCCCCCTTGGGGCCGACGATGAGCGTGTTGTCGTCGCCGCCATCGGGCAGGTCGATGGGGCCGGGACAGGCCGCCAGGGCAAGCGCCAGGGGCAACAGGCAGAACGGTCGGGTCATGGGGTGGGGTGGCTCCTTCGGCCGCTGAGCGCGCGGACACTATCGACATTCGGGTGGGAAATCTTCGGTCTGGGTTGATCGTTCAGGGTCCTGCGTTACCAACGTGCCCCGTATGCGAACTCTCTTCTTGTCCGCCCTCTTGTTGTCGTTGTCCCTCCCCGCGTGGGCCCAGCAGCCGGCCGCGCAGGTGGTCTCCGTGCCTTCACTCGCGCCGCTGATCGACTCGGTGAAGGGCGCGGTGGTGAACGTCGACGTCGCCAAGCGCGCGTCGGCCGAGCAGCAGGAACTGATGGAGCGCTTCCACAAGGGACGCCGCGGCGCCCCCGGCGAAGAGGGGCCGTTGAGCGGGGGCACCGGCTCCGGCTTCATCATCGATTCGAAGGGGCTGGTGCTGACCAACAACCACGTGGTCGACGGCGCCGTCACCCTCAAGGTGCGCCTCGACGACGGCCGTTCGTTCGACGGAGAAGTGGTGGGCCGCGACCCGCTGACCGACGTGGCGATCGTGCGCATCAAGGGCAAGTTCGACGCCCTGCCGTCGGTGAAGCTCGGCGACTCGGCCGCGATGAAGGTCGGCGACTGGGTGGTGGCCATCGGCAACCCCTTCGGCCTCGCGCAGAGCGTCTCCGCGGGCATCGTCTCGGCGCTCGAGCGGCAGATCGGGGCGTCGCGCTACGATCAGTTCCTCCAGACCGACGCGGCGATCAACCCCGGGAACTCCGGCGGCCCGCTGTTCAATCTGCGCGGCGAGGTGATCGGCATGAACACCGCGATCATCGGCGCGGCCACCGGCATCGGCTTCGCGGTGCCCTCGAACCTCATCAAGGCGGTCGTGCCCCAGCTCGAGAAGTCGGGCTCGGTGACGCGCGGCTGGCTGGGCGTCGGCATTCAGGACGTCTCGCCCGCGCTGTCGAAGGCCCTCGCGCTGCCCGCGAAAGACGGGGCGCTGATCACCGCGGTCAACGAGGGCAGCCCGGCGGCGAAGGCTGGGATGAAGGAAGAAGACGTGGTGCTGAGCATCGATGGCGACCGCGTCGCCACCTCGTCTGCCCTGACCCGCATCATCGCTCTCAAGCGGCCCGACGCGACCGTTACCCTCTCGGTGGTGCGGGGCGGCAAGCCGCTCGATCTCAAGGTGAAGCTCGGCGTGCGCCCCGATCTCGAGAACATCGGTGACACCCGGAAGCCCACCGCCGGCGTCGGAGAGACCCATCGCATCGGCATCGCCTTCCAGGACATCGATCCCCGCCTCGCCGAGGCCACCGGGCTCCCGAAGGTCGGCGCCCTGGTGATCGACGTCGCCCCCGGCTCGCCGGCCGACGAGGCGGGACTGCACCGGGGCATGGCGGTCGTCGAGTTCAACCGCAGGCCCATCAAGAGCCGCGACGAGCTCATGACCGCCCTCAAGAGCCTGGGCTCGGGCTCGGTCGCCCTGTTCCGCGTCGCCTTGCCGGGATCCGCGGGCAAGACCCTCATCGCCCTCGAAGTGCCCTGAACCCGGACGATCGGAGCAGGGCTGTCCTTGAACAGGTGGAGCGCCGCTGCCCCACCTGAGAATGAACCGACCTCGCACGGCGTACGTAAGTCATTGCAGTCCCGCTGTTCTGGAGCTGGCCCTCCCTTTGCTTAGGTAGCAGCCAGGAGACGTCGATGACGACCGAAGCGAATGACAACAAAGTCGTGGTTCTCGCGGACAGAACGGCCCGCGAGCCCAGCTTGATGCCCGTCACCCGCCTCGTTTCGCGTCCTTCCGTCCGCATCGTCGATGGCCGATTGGCCGCGGTGATGGAGCTGCTCCGCGCAGCAGCCTGACACTTCTTGCATGGCCAGCTGACGTGATTGGGTCTTCCATCAAGATGGATGTGCGCGTCGCGCCTTCATCTCCTGACGGTCCCAGAACATATGGTCACATGACGTAGTGTCACGCTTGCCCGTGACGATACCCACGTGTTACGCCGCGCGCTTCCGAGGCCGATTTATCGGCCTCAGCGCGATTTTGCGACTTCACCGAGGGGCGCCAAAAACCCATGCGGATCAAGCGACTCGACATCACGGGCTTCAAGTCTTTCATGGACCGGGTGGTCATCAGTTTCGATGAAGGCGTGACGGGCGTCGTCGGCCCCAATGGGTGCGGCAAGTCGAACGTCGTCGATGCCATCCGCTGGGCGATGGGCGAACAGAGCGCGAAGAACCTCCGCGGCCGCGGCATGGAAGACGTCATCTTCAACGGCTCCGAGACCCACGCGCCGCTGTCGATGGCCGAGGTCACCCTGACCTTCAGCGTGGACGAGGGCGACGTGCTGCCCGAGACCCTCGCCGGCCTGCCCGAGGTCTCCGTGACCCGGCGGCTGTTCCGGTCCGGCGAGTCCGAGTACCAGATCAACAAGACCACCACCCGGTTGCTCGACATCACCGAGCTCTTCCTCGGCACCGGCGTCGGCACGCGCGCGTACTCGATCATCGAGCAGGGCCGCGTCGGGCAGATCGTCTCGGCCCGCGCCGAAGACCGCCGCTCGATCATCGAGGAGGCCGCCGGGGTCACCAAGTACAAGGCCCGCCGCCGCGCCGCCGAGCGGAAGATGGAATACACGCAGCAGAACCTCCTGCGCGTGAACGACATCGTCACCGAGCTCGAGCGCCGCCTCGACTAGCTCGAGCGCCAGGCGAAGAAGGCCGAGAAGTACAAGCGCCTCAAGGCCGAGATGCGCGACATCGAGCTGCACTCCAGCTCGCACCGCTGGCTCGAGCTGCAGGCGCAGAAGAAGATGCTCGAGACCCGCCTCAGCGAGCTCACCATCGACGAGCGCGCCTCGTGGGAGAAGCTCAAGGCGCTGGTGACCGACATCCTCGTGCGCCGCGCCAGCCTCGTGATCGACTCCCAGGCCCTCGAGCAGATGAGCGCCGAGGTGTTCGCCATCGAGAGCCAGGTGCAGCTCGACGCCCAGAGCATCGCGCACTGGCAGGAAGACCTCACCGCCACCCGGGCCCGCGTCGCGCTCGCCGAAGACGAGCTGGCCGAGGTGCTGGTCAAGAAGGTCCAGGCCGAAGCCGACAAGGCCCAGGGCCTCGCCGAGCTCGATCGCATGGGCGTGGCGAGCCACGAAGACGAGGTCAGCCTCCAGGTGCAGGAAGAGGAGCTGCGCCGCGCCACCATTCTCGTCGCTGAGGTCAGCACCCGCCTCGAGGAAGACCGCCTCGGCCTGGTCGAGATCGCCACCCGCGTCGCCAACCACGAGTCGAAGCTGCAGGGTCTCGAGCAGCGCAAGGTCGAGCTCCTCGAGCGCCAGGATCGCCTGCGCGCCGAGCTCGAGACGCTCAAGGCTGAAGAGGCGCAGCTCGACGGTGCTCGCAAGGAAGTGCTCGAGCGCGTGGAGCAGGCCCGCCAGCTGTCGGTCGAGCTGACCCAGCGCCGCGGCGAAGAAGAGGCCACGCTCCAGGTGGTGCGCGAGCACTTCTCGGAGAACGAGGTGATGGTCACCGCGGTGCGCGAGGAGCTCGCCGACAAGCGCAGCCGCCTCAGCTCCCTCGAGGAGATCTCACGCAACTACGACGGCTTCGACCGCGGCGTGCGCGCGGTGATGACGCGGGCCGGCCCGGAGCCCAAGCTGGCCGGTGTGTTCGGCCTCGTGTCGGACATCGTCTCGGCGCCCTCGGAGCACGAGCAGGCGATCGAGGCGGCCCTCGGTGAGCGGCTGCAGCACGTGATCGTCGAGACGCCCGAGCGGGCCTACGAGCTGCTCGAGTACCTCAAGAGCTCGCACGAGGGGCGCTCGACGTTCCTCGCCGTACCGCAAGATCCGCAGGCCCCGCTCGCCCCGCTGGAGATGGGCGAGGTGATCGCCATGGCCCAGTCGCTGGTGCAGGTCAGCGACGAGACCTTGCGGCCGGTGGTGGCGCAGTTGCTCTCCGGCGTCGCGGTGGTGCACGACCTCGAGTCGGCCAAGCACTGCGCGGCGATTCACCCGGCGTACACCTTCGTCACGCTCGACGGCGACGTGGTGCGGCCCGGCGGCGTGGTCACCGGCGGCCTGATGGAAGGGCCGGCCGTGGGCGCGCTGCAGAAGAAGCGCGAGATCGGCGGGCTGCAGGGCGACGTGGTGCACCTCGAGGAGCGCTACAACGAGCTCATCACCCGCCACTACGAGCTCCAGAAGCAGATGGGGCAGTCGGAAGGGGTGCTCAAGGGAATCGAGAAGAACACCCACGCCGAAGAGGTCCAGCTCGCCGGCCACGAGAAAGACCTGCACTCCGCGGGCTCGGGCCTGATCAAGCTGCGCGATCGCATCGCCGGCGTGCAGGTCGAGATCGATCAGCTCGAGGCGCTGCGTTCGAGCCTCGAGTTCGAGCTCGAGTCGTCGCGCGGCGAGGTGATGCACGGCCAGACCGATCGCGAGTTCCGCGACGATCGCGTCAAGCTGATGAGCGCCGAGCGCGAGACCCTCGAGCAGAAGATCGCGGCCCTGTCGGCCGAGGTCACCACGCTCAAGGTGAAGTGCGCCTCGGTGTCGGAGCGTGGCGCCGCGGCGCGGCAGCGCGTCGACGTGCTCGCGGCCACCCTCCAGGAGTTGATGGAGCGCGACTTCCGCCTGTCGACGGGCCGCGACGAAGGGCAGCTCCACCTCGGCAGCCTCGAGGACCGCCTCGCCGAGACCGCCACCGAGCGCGGCGAGCGCCAGGAGAAGCACGCCACCGCGAAGGCCGAGCTCGACACCCGGAAGGCCGCCCACACCGAGAAGTCCGCCAAGGTGGGCGAAGACGAGATCGTGCTGCGCGAGCTGCGCGGGACGATCGACGAGCTCACCCAGGGCCTCGCCGCGATGTCGCTGCAGGACAAGGAACTCACGCTCGAGCTCGAGCACCTCGTCTCCAGCGTGGCCGAGCGGTTTCAGACCAACCTCATCGAGGCGCTCCACCTGTACCACCTGGTGCCGCAGCTCGGCGCCGAGGCGCAGGAGAAGCTCAAGGACCTCCGCGGCCAGCTCGAGCGCATGGGCGAGGTGAACGTCACCGCCATCGAGGAGCACCAGGAGATCCGCGACCGGTTCGCGTTCCTCTCGAAGCAGAAGGTCGACCTCGAGGACTCGCTGCGCCAACTCCGCGACGCGATCGAGAAGATCGACGTCACCAGCCGCCAGCGTTTCAAGGAGACGTTCGACGTGGTGAACGAGAAGTTCCAGCTCGTGTTCCCGCGCCTGTTCGGCGGTGGGCGGGCCTCGCTGCTGATGACGCAGGGCGCGCCGGGCGAGGAGCCGGGCGTGGAGATCCTCGCGCAGCCGCCGGGCAAGAAGCTGCAGAACGTGAACCTGTTCTCTGGTGGTGAGAAGGCGCTGACGGCCGTGGCCCTGATCTTCGCCATCTTCCTCATCAAGCCCACGCCGTTCTGCCTGCTGGACGAGGTCGACGCGCCGCTCGACGACCCCAACACCGACCGCTTCTGCGCGATGGTTCGCGATATGGCGGTCGAAACCCAGTTCCTGTTCATCTCGCACAACAAGATCACGATGGAAATGGCGAACCAGCTCGTCGGCATCACGATGCCCGAGCCCGGCGCGTCCCGCGTGGTCGCCGTCGACATCGCGGAAGCGCTGTCGCTGGCCGAGAACGCCGCGTGAATCGGTAGCCGGTTATCGAAACGCATCGCGTTATACTCGCGCCCTATCCATGC
>JBBRUE010000320.1:0-7534 GCA_038248085.1 Myxococcales bacterium
CGGCGACGGCTCCGACGGCGACGGCTCCGACGGCGACGGCTCCGACGGCGACGGCTCCGACGGCGACGGCTCCAGGGGACGCCGGGCCGACTGCGGTCGCAGCAAGTGCCCAGCCCGCGGTGGCCCCCGGCACGCCACGCACCGTGACCAGGGCACTCAGCGATGAGGCCGGTCACTCGGGTGAGTTTTTGGCTCCCCAGGCAGCCAAAAAGTCACCCGAGTCGACGACCACCGCGAAGACCGACACGCTCGCGAACCCGCCGGTGACCGCACTCATCACCGCGCCCCCCCACGCGCTGGTCGCTCCGGGCACCACCCCTTCATCGTCCGCGCCTGCCTCGGCGACCACCACCACGCCTGCGCCGGTCGCCTCCACGGCCCCCGACGCCGCGCCTGCCCCGAAACCCGGCGGCGGAGGAACCCCTTCATGATTTTGGATCTCGGCTTCGCAGTGATCGCTGCGATCATCCTCGTCTGCGCGGTCTTCGTCGTCCGCAGCAAGAACCTCATCCACGCGGTGCTCTGGCTCGCGCTCACCCTGCTGGGCACCGCCGCGCTCTACGCGATGCTCGACTCGCCCTTCCTCGCCGGCGTGCAGGTGCTCACCTACGTGGGCGGCATCGTCACCCTGATGATCTTCGGCGTGATGGTCACCCGCCGCCACGAAGGCACCGAGTCCGCCGCCGACAGCGTCTCGCCCGACAAGGGCTTCATCGCCGCCTTCGCGCTGTTCTCGGTGCTCGAGCTCGCCATCTGGAAGACGCCGTTCCCCACCACGCCCGCGCCGCCGACCGCGAGCGTCGCCGAGCTCTCGCAGGCGCTGCTCGGCCGGCACCTGCTCTCGTTCGAAGCGGCGTCGCTGCTGCTGCTCGCGGCCATCGTCGGCGCCGTGGTGCTCGCCCGCCGCCGCGACCCCGACCCTGTCACCGGCCGTGAGCCTGCCGCCGCCGTGCCGACCCGCCAGGAGGTCGCGCCGTGACGCTCTCGCACTGCCTCACCCTCGCCGCGATGCTGCTGAGCATCGGCGTCTACGGCCTCATCACCCGGCGCGAAGCCGTGGCGATGCTGCTCTCGGTCGAGCTGATGGCGAACTCGGCGAACATCGTCTTCGCCTCCTTCGGTCACTTCCGGGGCGGGCCCTCGGGCCAGGTCTTCGTTCTCTTTGCGCTGGCGATCACCGTCGCTGAAGTCGCGGTGGGCCTCGCGTTGATCATGCTGCTCTACCGCCGCCACGGCGACACCGTGCTCGACCTGGCGAGCGAGGCGAAACAATGAGTGCCATCACCCTCGGCCTGGTCGCGACGTTCGCGCCTGCCGTCGCTGCCCTGCTGTTGTTGATCGTCTTCCCGCTGCGTCACCGCGGCGCGCCGGCCGCGTGGATCGCGGTGCTCGGCAGCCTCGTCTCGCTCGGGGCAGCGGTGAAGCTGCTGGTCGACCGCGTCGGCGGCGCGGCCGATGCCCGCTGGGTCACCCCGTGGATCCTCGAGCGCGGCCACGCGATGTCGGAGGTCGGCGTGCAGCTCGACGGCGTCTCCATCCCGATGTTGATCATCGTGTGCCTGGTCGCGCTGTGCGTGCAGGTCTTCTCCATCGCCTACATGCACGACGAGGCGCCGCGCGCGTTCGGCCGGTACTTCACGCTCCACGCGCTGTTCCTCTTCAGCATGAACGTGGTGGTGGTCGCCCCCAACCTGCTCCAGCTCTTCGCGGGCTGGGAACTGGTCGGCCTCACCAGCTACCTGCTCATCGGCTTCTATTTCGCCAAGCCCTCGGCCGCGCGCGCCGCGGTGAAGGCGTTCTGGATGACCAAGCTCGCCGACATGGGCTTCCTCTTCGGCCTGCTGGTGCTCTTCGTGGGCACCGGCGGCTTCGAGTGGACCTCGCACCCCTCGACGGCCGTGGCCACCGCGGTCACCGCGCTGCTCTTCGTCGCGGTGGTCGGCAAGTCGGCGCAGTTCCCGCTCCACATCTGGCTGCCTGACGCGATGGAAGGCCCGACCCCGGTCTCCGCGCTGCTCCACGCCGCCACCATGGTCGCCGCCGGTGTGTACCTCGTGGTGCGCGCGGATCCGCTCTTCGCGCTCGCCCCCGCCACCCGCGAGGTGATGCTGTGGATCGGCGCCATCACCGCGGTGTTCGCCTCGGGCCTGGCGATGGTGCAGACCGACCTCAAGAAGGTGCTGGCGTTCTCCACCAGCTCGCAGCTCGGCTACATGGTCGCCGCGCTCGGAGCCGGAAACGCCTTCGCCGGCTTCTTCCACCTCGGCACCCACGCCTTCTTCAAGGCGCTGCTCTTCCTCGCCGCGGGCAGCGTCATCCACGCGGTGCACTCCAACGAGATGAGCCAGATGGGCGGGCTGCGGAAGAAGATGCCGCTGACCACCGCGGTGTTCGTCATCGGCGCGCTCTCGCTGTCGGGCGTACCGGGCTTCGCGGGCTTCTTCAGCAAGGACCTGGTGCTCGCCTCGCTCGAGGGCCGCGATGGCTGGGTGCCGTGGGCGATGCTCATGGGCTCGGCGTTCCTCACCGCGTTCTACATGGGCCGGGTGTTGATCAAGGTGTTCTGGGGCGAGCTCTCGGAGAAGTCGTCGCACGCCCACGAAGGCGGCCTCGCCATCACCGGCCCGCTGGTGGTGCTGGCCATACCCGCGCTGCTGTCCGGCTTCCTCGGCGGCTGGCTCGCGTCGCAGGTGCACGCCGAATACGAGCTGCACGTCGGGCTCACCCCGGTGCTGGCCTCGACCCTCGCGCTGGCCGGCCTGGGCGCGTCGATCCTCATCTTCGGGCGCGGCAAGACGGCGCCCGGGGCCGCGCTCCTCGAGAAGCTCGACAAGTGGTCGCTCATCGACCGCACCTGGGAGGCCGGGTACCGCTTCGGCCTGCTGGGCTTCGCCGCCCTCTTCGGGTGGATCGACCGCTACCTCGTGGACGGGCTGATGAACTTCACCGGGTGGGGCGCCCTCGAAGCAGGCGCCTCGGCGCGCCAGCTCCAGACCGGAAAGATTCGTGACTACGCGCTGATGGTCGTCGCTGGTGTCGTCGCGCTCGTGCTGATTGGAGTCTTGCGATGAGTCACCTGCTCGCGTTCATCATCGCCGCCCCTGCCCTCGCGGCCGCGGTGTTGATCCTCATCCCCAACTCCGCGCGCATCGCCGTGCGCCTGGTGTCGCTGCTCGGCGCGCTGCTCTCGCTGGTGGGCAGCGTGTACGTGGCGATGACCTACGACCGCGCGGTCGGCGGCCTGCAGCGCCTCGACACCTTCCCGCTGGTGCCCTCGATGGGCATTCACCTCAAGTTCGGAGTCGACGGCTGGGGCGTGCCGCTGTTGCTGCTGACCGGCATCATCCTCTTCACCGGCGTGCTCACCAGCTGGACGGTGTCGAAGCGCGACAAAGAGTTCTTCATGCTGACGCTGCTCCTGGTCGCGGGCGTGTTCGGCGTCTTCGTCAGCCAGGACCTGTTCGTCTTCTTCCTGTTCTACGAGATCGCCGTGCTCCCGATGTACCTGCTCATCGGCATCTGGGGCTCGAGCCACAAGGTCGCGCCTGCGGGGCCGTTCAAGATGGTGTGGAAGCGCTTCCAGGTCGGCAGCAAGGAATACGCAGCGATGAAGCTGACCTTGATGCTGCTGGTCGGCTCGGCGGCGATCATGGTGGCGATGTTCGTGCTGTGGGCGAACTCGGGGGCGAAGACCTTCGACCTCCAGGTGCTCGAGGCCACGCGCTTCTCGCTGCCGGTGCAGCACCTCGTCTTCCCGCTGGTGTGGCTGGGCTTCGGCACGCTGGCCGGCGTCTTCCCGTTCCACACCTGGTCGCCTGACGGTCACGCCTCGGCGCCGACCGCGGTCTCGATGATCCACGCCGGGGTGCTGATGAAGCTCGGCGCCTTCGGGGTGATGCGCATCGGCATGGTGCTGGTGCCCGACGCGGCGGCCTGGTGGGCGCCCATCGTCGGCGGCGTGGCGGTGATCAACATCCTCTACGGGGCGTTCTGCGCGGCGGGCCAGACCGACCTCAAGTACATCATCGCGTACTCGTCGGTGAGCCACATGGGCGTGGTGATGCTCGGCGCGGCGACGATGACCGCGGTCGGCTGGAACGGGGCGGTCTTCCAGATGTTCGCCCACGGCATCATGACTGGCCTGTTCTTCGCGCTGGTCGGCCTCGTCTACGAGCGAGCGCACACCCGCACCATCGCCAAGATGGGTGGCTTCGCGCACGTGATGCCGGCGGTCGCGGGCTTCTTCACCCTGGCGTGCCTCTCGTCGCTCGGCCTGCCGGGCACGGCGGGCTTCGTGGCCGAGTTCATGGTCTTCGCCGGAGCGGCCAAGGGCGCGAGCACCTGGTGGGTGGTGCCCGGCGTGCTCGGCGCCTTCGTCACCGCGGTCTACGTGCTGCGCGCGGTGAAGACCATCTTCTGGGGCCCGGCGCCGACGGGTGAGTTCGCGCACCTGTCCGACGCGCGCCGCACCGAGTGGGCGGCGCCGCTCATTCTGGGCACGTCGCTGGTGGTGTTCGGCTTCTGGCCGCGGCTGCTCCTCGACTTCATCGACATCACGAGCAACAGCTTCCTGGCGCGCATCCCGCTCGTCGTGCTGGCGGGGGTGACGCCGTGAGCACCTGGATCCACATCTTCAGCCTCGAGTTCGCGTTGGCGCTGGCCGCCGCCGTGGTCCTCGGGGGCGACGCCTTCCTCCGGGTGCCGGGCCGCGCGCTCGGGTACTTCACCGCCCTCGTGCTGGGCGGAGCGCTGGCCGCGTCGTTCTTCGTCGACCTCTCAGGCACGGCGCCGCAGGGCGTCTACGTGTCGGGGCCGTGGGTGCTGTACTTCAAGCGCCTCTTCCTCGGCGCCGGCGTGCTCGGCGTGCTGGGGTCGATCGACTGGCTCGAAGAAGTCACGCCGCGCCGCCAGGCCGAGTACTACGCGCTGCTGCTCTTCAGCCTCATCGGCATGATGATCATCCCCGGGGCGCGCGACTGGGTGCTGCTGGTGGTGGCCTTCGAGTTGATGGGCATTCCGCTCTACGTGCTCGCGGCGTGGGCGAAGACCGATGGTCCGGTCGGCACTCCGAAGCTCGGGCCGGAGGCGGGCCTCAAGCTCTTCGTCACCGGCGTCGCCAGCTCGGCCTTCACCCTGTTCGGGCTCGCGCTGGTCATCGGCGGCACGGGGTCGACGGCGTTGTCGGCAGTGCCCCCCGGCGAGCTCTCGCCGATGGTCGCGGCGGGCATGTTGATGGTGCTCGGCGGCTTCGGCTTCAAGATCGGCGCGGTGCCGTTCCACATGTGGGTGCCTGACACGTACGAAGGGGCGCCGACGCCGTTCGTCGCGTTCCTCTCGGTGGCCCCCAAGGCGGGCGGGCTCGCGGCCCTCACCGTGGTGCTGCTCTCGGGCTGGGCGCAGCAGCACGCGGCGTGGGCTCCGGCGCTCGGGTTGATCAGCGCGGCGAGCATGGTGGTGGGCAACCTCTTCGCCCTGCCGCAGACCGACACGCGGCGGCTGCTCGGCTTCTCGGGCGTCGCGCAGATGGGCTACGTGCTGGTCGCGCTGTGCGCCCGCTCGGAAGAGGGCGTGGCGATGGCGCTGTTCTTCATCGCCACCTACGTCTTCACCAACCTCGGTGCGTTCCTGGTGATCCACGCGGCGGCCGAGAGCAGTGGGGGTCACGCGACGTCGAAGCTCGCCGGGCTCTCGCGGCGCTCACCGTGGCTGGGGGCAGCGCTGCTGGTCTTTCTCCTGTCGCTGGCCGGCATCCCCTTCGTGGTGGGCTTCTGGGCCAAGCTCTTCGTCTTCCTCGCCGCGTGGCGCGCGGGGCTGGCGTGGCTGGTCGCGGTCGGCGTCGTCCTCGCGGTGCTGGGGCTCTTCTATTACCTGAGCGTCGCGCGCTCGACGTTCATGGCTGAGGGCGACAACCCGTCGCCGGTGCGCACGGGGCTGCCGCTGCGCGCGGCGATCACCGTGTGCCTCGTCGCGGTGGTGGGCCTGGGCCTCTGGCCGGGGCCGTTGGTGGAAGAGGCGACGCGGGCGGCGAGCGCTTTTCTGCAGGGCCACTGAGCAGCAAGGGGGACGTCCATGGAGCTCCAGAACAGCAAGATCCGGAAGATCATACTCGGGGAGCACGAGGGGCTGCGGCACGCGCTGCAGACCATGGAGGCGGGCCTCGAGAAGGTCGCGAAGGGTGACGTCGAAGCGCAGAAGGCGCTCCACGGCCAGCTCACGCGGCTACTCGACACCTTCTTGCGGCACATCGAGCACGAGGAGCGGATCCTCCGGCCGGTGCTCAAGGACATCGACGCGTGGGGCCCCGAGCGGCTCGCGCACATGGACAAGGAGCACGCCGGGCAGCGCGTCCTGGTGACGCACCTCGCCGGGCTATTTCCTTCGGCCACGCCGGATCAGTGGGTCACGGAGGTGCGCGCCTTCGTGACGCACCTGCGCGAAGACATGGAAGGCGAAGAAAAGGACTGCCTCGATCCGCGGCTGCTGCGCGACGACGTGATCAGCCTCGACACGTTCGGCGGCTGATCAACCGCTCCGAAGTTCCCGGAGCAACCCCATGGCCCACGTCGTCGCCGGGTGCGTCGCGGTCACCGCACCCGCACGTCGATCGGCAACTCGCTCTCGAGACCGCCATCGACGTGGGACCGCAGCAGCCAGGTGCGCCGGGTCCCATGGGGCACGAAGAGCTGCACCTCGAGCGTCACCGAGAGTGGTCGGCCCACCGTCGCCTCGCCGGACGACATCGTGATACCGAGTCCTCCGGTTTGTCCCGGGGGATCCACCGTCACCGACCAGCGGTCAACGCCCGGGGTGACGACGAGGTCGAGCGGCACCTCGACCCGCTGCCCGGGGTCGAGCGCGATGGTACCCAGTGGCCCCCGCAGGCCGGCCCACGGTTCGTCGAGGGGCGTGGGAACGCACGGGCAACGGCCGGCGAGGCTGGCCTCGTTGCTCCAGCTGCGGGTGACGCTGAAGGGCCCGAAGGCGACCGGCGGGTGGAACTCGCACAGGTCGCCGACTTCGCCACCCGCGAAGAGCCCGCCGCTGAGGTGCGCGATGGAGTTCGAGCTGTCCGTCACCCTCCAGGCCGTCGCGCTGAAGATGAACGGGTCGGTGAGCGCCTCGATCACTTCGTGGGTGAAGATGACCTCGTACGGAGCGACTCCCGCGTCGGGGACATTCCAGTGGCCACTGACCCACGCGGCGACACGGCGACCGCCGTCGAGGCGTTGCTCGAAGTGTTCACCCCCGTAGGGCACTTCGGTGGAGGTGGAGCCCGGCGGGTAAACGACCACCCACAGGGGGAAGCCGCCACCGGGACCGAACTCCGGCCACAGACCGGCGTCGATACCCTGCTCGATGAGCGCCAACACGTCGGCGTTGTCGAAGTTCATCGGCGCAGCGAAGGGGATGTCGAAGTGGCTGCTGCCTGAGAGGCCCACGCCGTACTCGTGCCCAACCGCCTGCAGCCAGCCGGAGTCGGGCAGCGCGTCACCCAGCGCGACCAGCGCGCCGGGCTCGGGCACGCCCGGGTAGA
>JBBRUE010000321.1:0-7504 GCA_038248085.1 Myxococcales bacterium
ATGAAGTCCGCGGCCCGGTTGCTCCCCCCGTGGAGCACCGGAGGACGCCGACTTTCCCGGTGGCGGTCAGCTCGACCCGGGTTTCGGTGACGGGCGCAGCGGCGAGGATCGCGAGGAGGGCGTGAGCTCGCCGCCTACCACGTCTCTTCAGGCCTTCCGCTGCGCTTCCCAGATGAAGCGCTGCATCGACAGGCAGAAGTCGTCGAACGTCGTGTCCGACCCGAACGCGCTGCGCGGCACCATCAGCCCCTCGTTCATCGCCAGGCCCGTCTCTTCGTTGAAGAAGATCACCAGCGCCTCCGGCCCGACGCGCTCCATGCGCACGCGGCCCCACCCGACGACCTGCGAGGCCTCGTCGCGCGTCAGGTGCAGCCCCAGCGACGACATCGCGACCTTCACCTTCTCCACCACCGTCGCCGCGGCGAGCTCGCCCTGCCACTGCGTCGACCCCACCGTGGTCGCCACGTCCTTCGCCGCCCGCCGCGCGTGGAAGAGGAAGCCGAAGAGCCAGCCGCCCACCCACAGCACCGGCAACGCGCCGAAGAAGAGGCACAGCGCCGACGGCAGCTCGATGCCCGCCCGCTGCGTCCCGAAGGCGATCGCCAGGGCGCCGGCGACCACGAAGAGCGCCCGCCACGCCCGTGCCCGCTTCATCATCCGCGTCTGCAGCGAGCCGAACCTGCTCTGCGCGTTCTGCATCGACGGCGGACCTGTGCCCGGCTTGAGGCGGCGGTGCTCGAACTCCATTTCCGGCGACGGTGACTCCACGGCTCGCGAGTTACCCCAACGGGCAGCGCGCCGCGACTCGTTGCGTCGTCAGGACGTGTCCCCTACAAGTCCGCGCCCATGACGTCCCGTTACGAGCCCTCTGTCATCGAGCCGAAGTGGCAAGCCGCCTGGGAGGCCCAGCAGGCCTTCCGCACTCCGACCGATCTCGCCGAGCTGCAGAAGAAGCCCAAGTTCTACGTCCTCGACATGTTCCCGTACCCCTCGGGCGCCGGCCTGCACATCGGCCACCCCGAGGGCTACACCGCCACTGACGTCGTCGCGCGCCTCAAGCGCATGCTCGGCTTCAACGTGCTCCACCCCATGGGCTGGGACGCATTCGGTCTTCCCGCTGAGCGCTCCGCGGTGCGCGAGGGCATTCACCCCGCGGTCATCACCAAGCGCAACGTCGACAACTTCCGCCGCCAGCTCAAGCGCATCGGCTTCAGCTACGACTGGTCGCGCGAAGTCGACACCACCGCGCCCGACTACTACCGCTGGACGCAGTGGATCTTCCTCAAGCTCTACGAGCGCGGCCTCGCATACATGGCCGAGGTGCCGGTCAACTGGTGCCCCGCGCTGGGCACCGTGCTCGCCAACGAAGAGGTCAAAGACGGCAAGTACGTCGACACCGGTGACGTCGTCGAACGCCGCATGATGAAGCAGTGGATGCTGAAGATCCCCGTCTACGCCGAGCGCCTGCTCCAGGACCTCGACACCGTCGACTGGCCCGACGGCGTGAAGGAGATGCAGCGCAACTGGATCGGCAAATCCGAGGGCGCGGAGGTGCAGTTCCGCATCGACGGCCGCTCCGAGTCGTTCACCGTCTTCACCACCCGCCCCGACACGCTCTTCGGCTGCACCTACTGCGTGCTCTCGCCCGAGCACGTGCTGGTGAACGCGATCACCACGCCTGCGCAGAAGGCCGCCGTCGACGCCTACGTCACCGTCGCCAGGCAGAAGACCGACCTCGCCCGCACCGACCTCGCCAAGGACAAGAGCGGCGTCTTCACCGGCGCCTGGGCCATCAACGCCGCCACTGGTCAGAAGGTGCCGGTGTGGGTCGCCGACTACGTGCTCTCGACCTACGGCACCGGCGCGATCATGGCCGTGCCTGCCCACGACGAGCGCGACCACGCGTTCGCCAAACAGTTCAACCTGCCGATCGTCGAGGTCGTCACCGGCGGGAAGGACGTGCAGGAAGCCGCGCACACCGATGACGGCGTGGCGATGAACTCCGGCCACCTCGATGGGCTCATGACCGAGGCCGCCAAGCAGCGCATGCTCGGCTGGCTCGAGGAGCAGAAGCTCGGCGTCCGCCGCGTGCAGTACCGCCTGCGCGACTGGCTGTTCTCCCGCCAGCGCTACTGGGGCGAGCCGTTCCCCATCATCCACCTCGACGACGGGACGATCGCCACCGTGCCGGAGTCTCAGCTCCCGGTGACGCTGCCCCACGTCGACGAGTTCAAGCCCACCGCTGACGGTCACCCCCCGCTGGGTCGCGCCGGTGACGAGTGGCTGATGGTCGAGCTGCCCGACGGCCGCAAGGGCGTGCGCGAGATCAACACCATGCCGCAGTGGGCTGGCTCCTGCTGGTACTACCTGCGCTTCATTGACCCGAAGAACACGCAGCAGGCGTGGAGCCCCGAGCTCGAGAAGTACTGGATGCCCGTCGACCTCTACGTGGGCGGCGTCGAGCACGCCGTGCTCCACCTGCTCTACGCGCGCTTCTGGCACAAGGTGCTCTTCGACTGCGGCTTCGTCAGCACGAAGGAGCCGTTCCAGAAGCTCTTCAACCAGGGAATGATCCTCGCCTACAGCTTCAAGAGCGAAGCGGGGAAGTACTACTCGCCCGAGGAGGTCGACGATCGCGACGACGGCGCGTTCCTCAAGACCACCGGCGAGAAGCTCCACAAGCAGATCGAGAAGATGTCGAAGTCGAAGTTCAACGTGGTGAACCCCGATGACGTCATCGAGGCCCACGGCGCCGACTCACTGCGGCTCTTCGAGCTCTTCATGGGCCCGCTCGAGCAGGTCAAGCCGTGGCAGACCACCGGCGTGGCCGGCGTGGCGCGCTTCATCGAGCGCGTCTGGCGGCTGGTGGTGAACACCGAGACCGGCGAGCTCGCCGCGAAGATCACCGACGGGGCCGAGAACGCCGACCCCGCGCTCCAGAAGGCGCTCCACAAGTGCATCGCGGCGGTGCAGCACGACACGCTGGCGATGCGCTTCAACACCGCCATCAGCCACATGATGACCTTCGCCAACGAGGCGACCGCGGTGAAGGCGCTGCCGAAACCCGTGGCGAAGGCGCTGGTGACCTTGCTCTCCCCCTACGCCCCGCACGTGGCGGAAGAGCTCTGGGAGCGCCTCGGCGGCGAGGGCCTCGTGTGCCACCAGTCGTGGCCGAAGTTCGACCCCGCCCTGATCGTCGATGACAGCGTGACCTACGCGGTGCAGGTGATGGGCAAGCTGCGCGCCGAGGTGCAGGCGCCGATCGCCGCGACCGAGGCCGAAGTGCGCGCCCTGGCGGAAGCCGATGAGAAGGTGAAGGCCGCCATCGCCGGCAAGACGGTGAAGAAGTTCGTCTTCGTGCCCAAACGCCTCGTGAACTTCGTCGTCGGCTGAACCGTGGCGCGCCCTCACCCTGAACCTCTCCCGCGCGCGGGAGAGCCGACTCGGTCGCTGCTGCTCCTCGTGCTGCTGCTCACGGCGTGCGGCTACCGCTTCACCGCGCCCAACAGCGCGCTCCCCGCGGGCCTGCGCTCGGTGCGCGTGCCGCTCTTCGTCAATCGCACCGCCGAGCCTGCGGCCGAGTTCCACTTCACCCAGGCGGCGAAGGATCAGCTCGAGCGCGCGGGCCGTCTCGGGGGTGACGCGGCCGAGGGCGTGCTCGAAGGTACCCTCCTGGGCATCTCCAGCGGGCCGGTGCTGCAGTCGCCCGATCTGCCCAAGCAGCCGGTGTTCCGCGTCACCGTCATCTTGAACCTCGTCCTCAAGAAGGACGAAGTCACGGTCGGGGCCACCACCGTCTCGCTCTCCGAGGAGTTCCCCTCGGGTGCCGACGTGTTGCTCACCGAATCGAACCGGGGCGCGGCCGTCCGCCGCATCGCCGAGAGCGCCGTCCGTGAGGGGCTCGAGAAGCTCCAGGCCCCGAAAGACTGAACGACGAAAGCCGACGGGCCCGAAAGGGACACCGTCGGCTCATGCTGAAGCAGCGAACTGCTCGACCAGCGAATTACTTCGCGGCGGGCGCGGCGGCCGCAGGCTTCTTCGCCGCGACGGCAACCACCGCAGGCTTCGAGGCGGCGTGCTGCAGGCGGCCGATGCGGCGGCTCGCCGTCTTCGCGTGGAGGACGCCCTTGGTGGCCGCCTTGTCGAGCGCGACGGCGGCGGCCGCGAGGGCCTCCTTCACCTTCGCTGCGTCGCCCGCGGTGATCGCCGCGCGGGCGGCCTTCACGGCGTTCTTGATCTTGACTTTGACGGCCGAATTGCGCGCGTTGCGCTTGAGGGCCTGGCGGTTGCGCTTCTCGGCGGACTTGGTGTTGGCCACGGAACAGCTCCTTGAATCGATGGAAACGGTGAGAGGGCGCCGCTCTAGCGGCACGCCTCTGGACGGTCAAGCCGGATCACTTCCCGGCCTTCTCCGCCGCCTTGGCCTGGTCCCACAGCTCGTTCATCTGGTCCAGCGAGCCCCCGCCGAATGGCACGCCCTGCGCCTCCAGCCCCCGCTCCACCACGTGGAAGCGGGTGGTGAAGCGAAGGTTCGCCGCCCGCAGCGCGTCTTCGGGGGGGATGTTGAGGTGCCGCGCCAGGTTCGTCAGCGCGAAGAACACGTCGCCCAGCTCGTGCTCGATCGCCGCGCGGTCCTTCGAGGCCATCGCCTCGTCGAGCTCGGCGAGCTCCTCCTCCACCTTGTCCTTCACGCCCGAAATGTCCGGCCAATCGAAGCCGATGCGCGAGGCCTTCTCAGTCAACCGCTCCGCCCGCTGCAGGGCCGGCGCGTCCTTCGGCACCCCGTCGAGCACGCTGCCCACGTGGCCGTTCTTCTTCTTCCGCTCGTCGGCCTTCAGCTTCGCCCAGTTCGCCAGCACCTGGGTCGTGCCCGAAACCGCCGCTTCGCCGAAGACGTGAGGGTGGCGCCGCTCGAGCTTCTCGGCGATGGCCGTCGCCACCTGGCCGAGGTCGAACTGCTTTTGCTCCGAGGCGAGCTGCGAATGGAAGACGATCTGGAACAGCAGGTCGCCCAGCTCCTCGGCCAGCGGGCTCCACGGGCCCCCCTCCGCGACGCGGTCCATCTCCTCCAGCACCTCGTAGGCCTCCTCGATGAGGTAGGGCCGCAGGCTCTTCAAGTCCTGCTCCCGATCCCACGGGCAGCCCCCCGGGGCCCGCAGCCGCTGCATGATTCCCACCAGCCGTTCGATGGCGGCGCCGATGTCACCCATGGGCGCCCTGTACTGCACCCCTCGTCGAAGTGCTCGCGACTGCTCGGAACCTTGGGTAGGCTCCGCGGCGCCCCGAATGAGACTTTTCGCGTGTTTCCTCGCCCTCGCGTGGCTTGCCCCCGCCGTCGCGCTCGCCCAGGTCGACCTGGTTGACCCCGACGCCAAGCGAGCGCCCGCGAAGCGCGCGGCCCAGCCTGTCGAAGACGACACCACCGACGCCGAAGATCCCACCGACGGCACGCTGGTCGCGCCGCCCACCACGACGAAGAAGCCGCCCACCGGCACCGGCAAGACGCTGGGCAAGGACGGCAAGGAGATCGCCCGGGAGCCCGCGAAGAAGGAGCCCCCTCCGAAACCCGAGCCTCCCCCGATGGTCGTCAAGACCCTCTCCGACGCCGACCTCAGCGCCGCGTGGACGAAGTGGAGCGCCGCCAACGCGTCGAAGAACCAGCAGGCCGAGTTCGCCGCCCGCAAGGAACTCCTCGCCCTCCGCGAGCTGATCGGCTCGACCAACGCCGAACTCTGGGCGGTCGGCATGCTCCGCGCGGCCCAGGCGTGGGAAGCGGCCGGCGACAGCGGCGCCGCGGTGGAGATCGCCGTCTCCGCCTCCACCCTCGCGCCCGATCTCCCGGCGACGTGGTTCCTGCTCACCCGCCTCTATTTCACCTCCGACCCCAGCGGCATCGGCCGCTACGTGAGCGCGCTGCAGAAGGGCATCTCCGCGCAGTTCGCCGACCCCCGGTACTTCCGCCCGCTGATCGCCGACCTCTTCAGCGTGCTGGTGATCGCGCTGATCGCCACGGCGATCGTGGTGGTGCTCGTGCTCCTGCTGCGGCGCGGCTACTACTTCCTCTACGACTTCCACTTCCTCTTCCCGCGGGCGGCGGCCCGCTGGCAGACCTCGGCGCTGGCGATCCTCCTCCTCTCGCTGCCCATCATCTTCCGCATGGGCGTGGCGCCGACGCTGCTGGCTTTCTTCGCCGCGGTGACGATGTACCTCTCGGTCAAGGAGCGGGTGGTCGCCGCGGTGTTGATCGGGCTCCTCGGCTTCCTGCCGCTCTTCGGGGCCGCCGTGGTCGAGCACACCGCCTTCGCCGAGACCCCGGCCGAAGATCTCTACCGCATCGAGCGCGGAGGCCCGGGCACCGAGCCCCTCGTGCAGCGCTACGAGAAGCTCGCGGCCGAAGACAAGGTGGGCTTCGCCGAACGGTTCGTCCTCGGCCACTTTCACCTCAACCGCGGCCACCTCGAGCAGGCCGTCACCCACCTCAAGGGCGCGCTCACGCTCCGCCCGGACGATGTGCCTTCCCGCGTGGCCCTCGCCAAGGCCTTCTTCCTCCAGGGCGATCTCGAGAACTCCCGGTCGATCCTCGAGAAGGTGAAGGAGACCGCACCCTCGGCCATCGCGCTGCTCGACCTCAGCCGCGTCTACCTGCGCCGCGTGCAGGTCTACGGCGAGTCGAACGCTGGCGAGATCGGCAAGGCCAGCCAGTTCCTCATCGAGGCCCGCCAGTTCGACCCCACGCTCCCCTCGATCGCCTCCGACGAGCCGCTCCCGAAGGAGATCATCGGGAACGCCCACCTCAAGAGCCTGCCCCTCGCCCGCGCCGATCTCCTCGAGTTGGCGAAGGGTGAAGAGTCGGCCGCGCGGGTGCGCAGCCAGCTCTCGCAGATCCTCGTCGGTGACGTGCCCTCGGCGGTCGCGCTGCTGTACCCGCTGCTCGTCGCGCTGCTGCTCGTCGGCTTCGGCTTCCTCGGCAAGACGCTCGAGGCCGCCCGGGTCTGCACCCGCTGCGGTCGCCCGGTGAGCCGCCGCGGTGACCCCGACGTCTCCCCCGGCAGCGCGATGTGCACCCAGTGCGTGAACGTCTTCGCGCGCAAGAACGTCGTCGCCCCCTCGGTGAAGGTGCGCAAACAACTCGAGGTCGCCCGCTACGAGAGCCAGATGGAACGCGCCTCCACCATCCTCGGCGTCCTCTGGTCCGGCATGGGCCACGTGTTCTCCGGCGACCCCGTGCGCGGCTCGCTGTACGGCTTCTTCTTCGTGCTGGCGATCACCGGGGTGGTGTTGCGCAGCGGCGTGGTCCGGCCTCCCTTCGAAGGCGCGCCGATGTTCGTTCGCGTGTTGCCCCTGGTCGTGATCTTCCTCGCCGTCTACCCCCTCTCCCTGCTGCGCTTGCGGCGGAGGCAGAGCTGACCCATGGCGCTCAAGGGCACACTCAAGGACTTCGGGATCGCCGACATCCTCCAGCTGATAGGTCAGCAGCAGAAGACCGGCGTGCTGCAGCTCAACC
>JBBRUE010000322.1:0-7473 GCA_038248085.1 Myxococcales bacterium
ACGAGGACCAGGTCGGCGCTGGTGATCAGTCCGGCGATCTCGGTACCGGCACCTGGTCGGTCCGGTCCCAGCTTGCGGACGTCGAGCGCGAGCCCGGTGACGCGCCCATCACGCGCTTCGCCGTAGACGACCAGCCCGGAGGGACACCCGAAGGCGAACGCCCCTTCGAGCACCTCTTCGTTCCCGAGGTAGCCGAGGAGGCGCTGCTCCGGCGCTCCGAGCCGCGCGTGCACTTCGCCGCGGGTGAGCAGTTGGTTCGCGAAGGGCCCGGCCATCGCCTTGCGGACGTGCAGCTTGCGAAACGCGACGTCGACACGCTGGTGATCGAGCACGTGCTGCACGGCGGCCAGCTCCACGCGCGCGACGTCCAGGCGCCCGCGGGGAATGAGCTCGAGCTGCAGCCAGTCGTCCTCGTGCATTCGCAGCACCTTCGCCGCTTCGACCTCGGGTGGCCAGGGCGCGAGCTGCGGAATCTCGTCGGCGACCGTGGGCAGCGAGAAGAGGATCGCCGCGGGATCGACCGACTGCACCTTGCGCACGCGCAACCGCAACGCCCCGCTGGCGACGAACTCCGCGGCGGTGCCGGGCGTCGCTTCCACCACCACCCAGTCATCGGTGCCGAGGTTCAGCAGCGTGGTGGCGGTGAAGGACTCCGGCAGCTGGCGCGCGGGGAACTTCATGCGGAGGAACTCCTCGCCCGAGTCGGTGTTGATGAAGGTGACCTCGACCAGGCTGGCGCCGCTCATGGCGCGACCGTAGCAGCGCGGTTCAGGGCCAGGCCCGCGGACTCGAAACCCGCGCAGGCGTTGGTTCCGAGACGTGGCCTGGCATCACGCGCCTGCGATCGCCTCGGCGGGTCGCGGACGCGGCGTACTCCGAGGACCTGTGGACGAAGCGCTCGACGCTCGCCCGCCCGAGCTGAGGGGCGTTGCGCCTCAGCCGGAGAATTCCTGCAACTGCGGGCGGAATACTGCCGAGAATGTTCCGCTCTCTTCACTCCTTCGAGGCCCCGTGACCACGACCCGCTCTTCGTCGCACAGCACCAGCGCGCACCACACGACCCGCACGACGCCGGTGCACCACCCGAAGAAGGCGGCCACCACCGCCCCGGTCAAAGGGAAGCTCAAGAACATCGACCTGAAGCACCTGCCCCCCGGCATGAACCCCGAGCTCGCGAAGCGGGTGAAGGCGCTGGGGCTGAACACCGACAAGTCGCTGCAGCCGACCGGCAAGCGCGGCACCAAGAGCCGCACCACGCACTGCAACCAGGCGTTCAACAAGTACGCGAAGCAGTTCGGCTACACCGGCTTCATGAACAAGAAGGGTGAGCCGATGCTCGCCAACGACATGTTCAAGAAGATGAGCGCCCCCGGCAGCGGCTGGCGCGCGGTGTCGGCGAAGGAGGCCATCCAGGCCGCGAAGGACGGGAAGCTCGCGGTCGCCTCGGCGATCAACAAGGGCGGCCACGGCCACGTCGCCGCCATCACCGGTGAGTTCTCGCCCGGCGTGCCTGGCATCTCGCAGGCCGGCGGCTCGAACTTCGAGTTCGGCACCTGGCAGTCGCGCAGCGAGAAGCCGACCTACTTCGTTCGGGACTGAAGATGGCTCCCGGTCGTACCGCTGCCGAAGCAGAGGACGAGGGCGAAGACTTCGACGACCTGGATGCCGACGTTCAGGAAGGCTCGGCGTTCTCGGACCTGAGCGAAGAAGACCAGCTCGCCATTCTCGCGTTCGACAACCCCCAGGGCGTCGAGCACTTCGGCAAGAACCGGCCTCCCGCGATTCCGCAACCCGATCGGGCCCGCTCGGCGCCTGATCTGCCGAAGGTGAAGTCGAACGCCTTCACCCGCTTCTTCAAGTAGCGCTCAGTCGTCCCCGGCCGAGGCCTGCGCGGTGGACAGCTGGTGGCCATCTTCATTGGTCTTCAAGTCGAGCGCGATGTGTTGCCACGACGGCTGGCTCGCGTCGTCGAAGGCCACGCGGCGCTCGAGCTTCAGCTCGATGCAGTGGCGCTCGATCTCAGTGAGGCCGTCTGACTTCACCACCGCCTTCTCGACGAGCACCGCCTCGCCGCGAACCATCGCCTCGTAGTGCGCGGTCGTCTCGTGCGGGGGTTCGTTCCCCTGTGCGAGGCAGCGCTTCATCAGCACGAAGAGCTCCATCGCATCGGGGATCGCCGGACGGGCCTCGAGCGCGTCGGTGTCGATGCGCGGTACCGCGGTGCGCATCATCGGCTTCGTGAGGTGCACGCCGGGCACCGGCTCGCCGCGCAGCTCGAGGTCGATGCAGCGCTCGAAGGGGGAACGATCGACCGGGTCGCGCGCGAGGCCTGCGGTGACGGTGATGCCGTCGGCCTGGACGAGCCGCACGTCGGTGAGGAGGCGGAGCTCGATGGTGTTCCAGATCAGCACTTGCTTCACGCAGCGCTGCGCGGCGTCGAAGTACATGCGGCTGAACGCGCGATTGTCACCGACCTCGACGGGCGGGACTGCCGGGCGGAGATTGACCGGTGCGCTCGGCTCGTCAGGCTCGGTGGACCCTGCGTTCACCGTGGGCCGCTCGGATGCGGGCCCTGGCGGCGGCTCGCGGGGCGTGGCCTTCGCGCTCGGCGCGGCTCTCGGCGCGGTCGTCGGCGCGGTCTCGTTCTGCAGCGAGACGATGCTGGCGATCCCCAGGACCCCGAGCACCACGATGAAGATCCAGCGCCTCATGGGCAGCGCCTCGTCCGGCCCCTCACCCTGACCCTCTCCCCGCCTCGCAGGGAGAGGGAAACGAGGGCGCTCAAGGTGCGCACGCGACGGGGTAGGTGATGGTGACGCTGGTCCCTGGCGCTGGCGCGTAGAGCGGCTCGAAGCGCACCGCATTGGGCACGCTCTCCCAGGTCCACGCCGTGGAGGGGACGACTTGTCCGGAGAAGTCGACGGTCAGCGCCGGCGTGCCGAGTGGATCCGGCCGGGCGCGCAGGGGGAAGAAGGTGCGCACGTCGCCGGCGCGGGAGGCGACCGTGACGAAGAACGGCGACCAGTCGTTCGCGCACACGTCCTGCCTGGCGCCACCGGTCGCGATGATCAGCAGGTCGTGGGTGGCGGGTGTGGTCTGGCAGCCCGGCGCGTTGGGCGCTCCAAACGGGCCGATGACGTCCCACGTGAAGCGACCCCCCGGGCCCTTGAGCTGCTGCAACTGGAGCAGGCGGTCCTCGCCGTCGTCGGCGTCGGTCACCACGATCACCTCCAGCGCCGCGTCGTTCCGGAGGAACCCCGCGTTGATCAGCGGGTCGCCGACGAAGGGCGGGGTGAGGGCGGCGAGCGCAGGCGCCTGGAAGGCCTCGGGGTCACCCAGCCCGGTGGACGCGATCAACTCGGCGAAGCGCAGCCCGAGGCCAGGCGTGCTCGGCGTCACCCACCGGAGGCCCGCGCTCGTCCGGCGCAGCCGCCCGCCTCCCTGGGCGACGGCGTCGATCACCCCGACGTGGAAGTCGACGTTGCGAAACTGCAAGGCAGCGATCAACCCCGGGAGTTGCGCCGCGACCCGCGCCTGCTTGTCCAGCATCGAGGCCGAGTCATCGAGCACCAGCAGCAGGTCGAGCTTGTTGGTGGCCGGCGAGAACTGCTCGGTGTTCTGAGCGGTGAGGTTCGCTTCACCCTGCAGCACCACGGTGGTGTGCCTCGCCGTCGTGCCGTCCATCCACGCGAGGGTGACGACGTCACGATCTCCACCGACGGTGACGGGGGCGTAGCGCGTGGTCAGCGACACCGACTCGTTCGCCAGGAGCGTGCGGGGCAGGGTGGCCGCCAGCGAGAACACCGAGAACCCAGGCAGGGTCGCGCTGGTGACGGTCACCGCCGTGCTGCACCGGTTGAACAGCGCCATCGCGCGATCCGCCGAGCGACAGCCGGTCTTCACCGTGCCGAAGTCGATCGGCGAGGGCGCCACCAACAGACACGAGAGCCCCAGGTCTGCGCTGAGCGCGACGCGCGCCGGTCCACCGGGCTGATTCACGGGAATCAACAGCTCCGAGACGACGTGGAGAGGCACCGCCGGCGGTGCGCCCTGGGCCGACGCTCGCACCGTGAGCCGCAGCGCGTCCCCAGGCGCGAGGAGCTGGGTGCCGGTCGGCGCGCTCACCAGCGAGAACATCGGCTCGGGCCCGAGCTCGATCGGCCCCACTTCGCACACCTCGGTGCCGACGTTCTCGAAGCGCAGCTCGAGGTCGCGGCGCTCTGGCGCGGTGAGCAAGCCGAACCGGAGCGCCGCGGGCAGCGCGAACCGGCACGTCGGCCGGGCGATGACCTCGGCCTTCACCAGCACGCTGAGCATCGGCGCGGTGGGATCGTTCGAGAACCCGCGCACGTTCCACGTCTTGAGGCCCGGCGTGGTGCTGGTCAGCGTCACCGGCACCGCGAGGGTGTCTCCGGCCGCGAGGCGCAGCGGGGTCGACGTGCAGTCACCGACGCACAGCGCATCGGTGGCCGCGCCGCCGGCCGAGAGCACTTCGAAGAAGAGCTGCAGCTCGGCGTCGGCCCGCGGGGGCGTGGTGTTGCCGCCCACGTTCTTCGCGGTGAGCGTCGCCGCCGCCGTCGCCGGGACCCCGGCGTAGAGTTCGAGGGTGCCGAGGTCGAGACGAGACGGCGTCAGCGCCAGCGACGGGCCGATGGCGGTGCCGCGCAGAGGCGCGAGGTCGAACGGGGCACCCTCCGAGGTGAAGCTGAGCGTGGCCTGGTGCACGCCGAAGGTGGTGGGTGCGTAGCGCACGCGAAGGGTCGCCTCCCCGCTGGCGGGCACGGTGAGGGTCGGGCTGTCCACGCGCGTGAAATGCGGGCCGGCGACGACGAGGTCGCTGACCGTGATCGGCCGGGCCGTGGTGTTGGTGAAGGTGCCTACGTGCTCGACCGCGTCGCCGCGGAGCACCGCGCCGAAGTCCGCCTCGAAGGCGAAGGAGAGCCGACCCGCATCGACGCCCGCGTCCACCACCAGCATCGGCGGCGCACACTGACAGCCGGAAATCACCACCAGAACGCACGCCCAGGCTCGCATGGGCCCTGTTGACCAGAGATTGACTGCCCACCGCAACTGCGCGCGGTACATGGCCCCATGACCAGTGGCCTGGACCTCCTGCCGCAGCTGCGGGACGACGAGTTCTTCAGCGACACCTTGTTCGACGACTTCCCCTTCGAGCAGGTCCACCTCGAGGACAAGGAGTTCAGCGCCTGCACCTTTCGCAACTGCAAGCTGGCCGGCAGCAGGTGGAAGAGCTGCATCTTCGAGAGCTGTGTCTTCGAGGGGTGCGACCTCACGCGGGCACAGCTGGTGCGCGTGCAGCTCCGCGGCGTGCGCTTCCTGGGCTGCAAGCTGCTGGGCATCGACTGGAGCGACGTCGGCTCCAACCCCGAGCTCGCCTTCGACGACTGCAACCTGCGCTACGGCTCGTTCGTGAAGATGAGCCTGCGCTCCACGCCCTTCCGCCGCTGCGAGCTGCAGGAGTCGAACTTCATCGACGTCGATCTCACCGATTCCGACTTCGAGGAGTCGCGCTTCGACGGCAGCACGCTGCGCGGGTGTGAGCTCTCGCGCGTCGACTTCAGCTCGTGCACCGGCCTGTTCTTCGAGCCCGGGCGCAACAAGATCAAGGACACCTGGGTGCCGGTGGAGACCACCATCGCGCTCGCCCAGTCGCTCGGGCTGCGCGTCGAGGGCACGCCGGGCGCGAAGAAGAAGCGCGCCCGGAAACCAGAACTGGCGCCCCGCGAACGGACGCACCAGCTCCGGCTCGCATAGGGTCACCTGCCATGGCGCTCGCAGCAACGCTCTACGACTTCCAAATCACCCTCTCGAACGTCGATCGGTCGATCGATCAGCAGCTCTCGTTCAAGGTGGCGCGTCACCCCTCCGAGACGATGGAGCGCGTGTGGCTCCGCGTGCTCGCCTACTGCTGGCTGTGGGAAGACCGGCTGACCTTCGGGCCCGGCCTGAGCGACCCCGACACCGCGGACCTCGAGACGCGCGACTACACCGGCATGGTGACGCGCTGGGTTCGGGTGGGCAAAGCAGACCCCACGAAGATCCAGCGGGCGGTCGATCAGAACGGCAACGGCCAGGTGTGCGTGCTCTTCGAGGCGCCCGAGCGCATGGAGGCGTTCCTCGCCGAGGCCGTCGAAGCGAAGGTGAACCGCGTGGCGAAGGCGCAATTGGCCGCCGTCGACCCGGAGCTCCTCTCCGCCCTCGCCGCCGACGAGTCACGGCGCAACAAGCTCAACGTCACCCTGGTGGGAGATCACTTCTACGTCGACCGGGGCGGCGTCTCCGTCGACGGTCCGCTCACCCACGGTTCGATGCCGGGCTGATCAGCCGCGGGGATTCTCGGCGTTGAAGCCGCCCGAGGCCTCGGCCAGTGAGAGCAGCGAGAGCACCGCCGCGAGGTGCGCGGTGAAGGGCGCTCGATCTTCTTCGGCCTGCACCGCCTTCACGCAGCGCTCCAGCAGGGCCTGCACCGGCGCCGGGGCCGCGCTCGTCGCGAGCACCGCGGCCATCGGCTGCCCCTCGTGCACCGCCCTGGTGACGCTGGCCACCACGCCGTCGAGCGTCGCCGCCTTCACGCCCTGGGCGCGCAGTTGTTCGGCCGCGGCCATCGCCCACAGGGCGGTGAGCTCGGGGTGGGCGCGGCCAGTCGGGGTGCGGTAGCCCTGCGCGAGGTAGCGGTCGGGGGTCAACGCGAGCAGCTCGGCGTGGGTGATCAAGGCGGGGCTCCGGGCACGGTCAGCGGGGCGGGCGTCGCGGCGTGGTACCCGCCGATGACGTGGAACTCGCCCAGTCGGGCATCGTTGCCGACCAATTGGGCGCGCGTGGTGCTGAAGGTGTCGCCGCTCCACGGGTCGTGAATGAGGAACGTCTGATCAGGACCGGTGCCCTCGCTGGAGAGCGCGAGCATCGCGTGGCACTTCTCGGCGCCCACCACGCCCACCAACAGCGGGGTGGGGATGCCGCGGTGCAGTTGTTCGGCGATGGCGTCGAGCGCGGTGTCGATGGTCAGCCCGGGCACCTCGTCGAACTGCACGGACTTGAAGACGAAGCCGGTCTGCGCCGAGCGCTCGTTGTAGACCTCGTCGAGGCGCGCCCACGGAACGCCGCCGCCGCCCTGGTTGCGCGGGGCCGCGATGCCTCCATGGGCTTCGAGCACCGTCTTCTGCTCGGCGGCGACCGCGACGTTCTGCGCCAGGTCGACGACGTGGAGCTCGGGGTTCTTCGCCCGCACCTCGAGCGCGTAGACCGGGTCGACCTCGCCGCGCAGCGCCTGGCCGGTGGTGGCTACGCACGAGGCCTGCCACTGCTGGGTCACGCCGTTCTGCACGCCGTCGTCGGCCACCGCGTCGCCGAGCTGCAGCGTCTGGAGCAGCTTCGCGCGGTCCCAGCCGTGAATCTGCTCGGCGAAGGTGGTCAGCGCGACGAGCGCGTTGCCCGCGCCGAGCGCCTTGAAGA
>JBBRUE010000323.1:0-7468 GCA_038248085.1 Myxococcales bacterium
CGGCGCCGACTCCTTCTTCGAGCCCTTGAGCTTCTTCGGCTCGTCGGCGTGGACCACCAGCGAGAGCGACAACGCGGCGAGGACGAGAGTGCGGAGCATGCGCATCAGGACGGACTCTACGCCTGCGCCTTCAGATCGTCGCCAGATGGTCCTTCAATTCGACGACACGCTGCGGCAGAGTGGCCGCGCTTTGCGCCTGATTTCGTTCATCATTCTGCTCGCCGCGGCTGGTGCCGAGGCGACGCCGTTGACGCTGCACCAGATCATCGATCGAGCGCGCGCGAACGATCACCGGGTGAAAGAGGCGCAGGCGCAGCTCCGCTACTACCGCTCGCGGTACGACGAGGCGCGCTGGGCGTGGTTCCCCCGCATCGACTCGTACCTGATGGTGGCGGGGCCTACGCCCGAGGCGCGCAACGACGGGCTCGGTGGGCCGCCGACCACCAAGTCGACGCTGATGTACGATCTCGATTTCGGCCAGCCCGGCGTGATGATGCGTGCGGGCGCTGAGGCCGTGCTGCCCATCTACACCTTCGGAAAGCTCGACGCGCTCGAGGAGGCGGGGCGCAAGGGCGTCGAAGCCGGCGAGGCGCTCACCGTGCGCGCGCGGGACGAAGCCGAGTACCAGGCGGCCCAGGCGTTCTACGGCTACTGCCTGGCGAAGGCCGCCGTGGGGGTGATCGACGACACGATGAAGCGCCTCGAGGACGCCGAGAAGACGCTGGTCCGGCTGCGCTCCGAAGAGAGCGACCAGGTCACCCAGATGGACCTCTACAAGCTCGCCTTCTACCGGGAGCAGGCCGAGGTGCAGCGGGTGCAGGCCGAGAACGGGGCGCAGTTCGCGCTCGCAGCGATCCGTCTGCTGATCGCCGCGCCGCCCGACGAGATCGTCGAAGTGCAGGCCGAGGAGCTGAAGGTCCCCGAAGGCCAGTTGATGAGCGCCAACGCGCTGGTGATTCGCGCCGCCGAGCACCGGCCAGAGCTGAAGGCGATCGCCGCGGGCCTCGAGGCGCGCGAGCAGGAAGTAAAGATCCGCGAGGCGATGTACTACCCGGACTTCGGCATCGCGGGTTTCTTCCGGTGGATGTGGACGACGAGCGCCACGCGGCAGGTCTCGCCCTTCGCCTACGACCCGTACAACGATCTCACGGCCGGCGTGGGCCTGGTGATGCGCTACCAGTGGGACTTCCCGCAGAAGGGCATCTACCTCGAGCAGGCGCGCGCGGAGTACGAGAAGATGCAGCACCAGCGCGACCTCCTCGGGGCCGCGGTACAGCTCGAGATCGAGAAGAGCTGGGGCGAGACGAACCTCGCGATCAAAAAAGTGCAGAAGCAGAGCCAGGCAGAGAAGAACGCGCGGCGCTGGGCGCTGGCGGCCTTTTCGGCGTTCGAGCTCGGCACCGGCGATACGCGCGAGCTCGTCGACTCGTTCACCGCCTACGCGCAGGCGAGCGCGCAGCGGGTGCAGGCCCTCTACGAGGTGCAGGTCGGGCTGCGGGCGCTGACGCGGGCCGTCGGTCAGCCGGTCGCGCTCGAAGCCGCTCCCGTCGTCGTGCCGCCTGCGCAGTTGCAGCCGCGCTGAGTTCGCTCGTGCGCGTCGCGGCGCGCTTGGTTGCCGTCCCCGGCTGAGCCGATCCATCGACATCGAAGATGAATTGGCCCCGGTAACGCACGCACAGAGCGCGCATGAACGTGCTCGTGCTCGTGTTGTTGGCCCAGGCGCAGCTGTCGTCCACGCAGCCCGCGGTGCCGCCCCGGGAACCACCGAAGTGGGAGGTCTTCATGGGGCTGCAGGGTGGGCTCCGGCCCGATTCGATGGGGGGCGGCGGCGGCATGCTGCTGGGGGTCAACCGCCAGTTCTTCAGCTTCCTCCGCGCGGAGTTGTCGCTGGGCCTGGGGGCGTATGCCCAGCCGATCGACGTCCTGACGATGATCCGCATCGGCGCGCGGCTCGAGTGGCCGAACCTCGGGAGGCTCCACCCGTTCCTCCTCGTCGCCTTCGCGCACCAGCACGAGGCGGGCATCGAGAGCGTGAAGGCCGACCCCATCCCCGTGGTGCTCGGGTTGTCCGAGAACGGGGTCAACCACCGGAGCGGCCTCGAGACCGGGCTCGGCCTCTCGTACGATCTGCCCGGCCGCAAAGGCGCGCCGGTGAGCGGCCGGGTGGGGGTGAAGGTCTCGGTGACCCACCTGCTGGGTGTCGGGTCGCCGCGCTACGTGGACCTCACGACGCTCGTGGGCCTGTGCTTCTGATCGATTACTGTCCGGCGGGTGATCGGGCACAAGTTCGGTGGAAGCAGTCTGGCCAACGCAGAGCGCATCGCGCACGTCGTCGACATCCTGCTCGCGCGTGATGAGCAGCAGGTCGTCGTCATCTCGGCGATGCAGGGCGTGACGGACGCACTCATCACCCTCGTGAAGCAGGCCGCGGGGCGCGACAAGACGTGGGGCGAGGGGTTGCGGCTGCTCGAGCAACGCCACGTAGAGACGGCCCAGGCCCTGCTGGGGACGCAGGTCGACCCGGTGCTCACCCAGTTCACGCGGGAATTCGGGTCGCTGCGGGACCTGCTCCATGCCCAGTCGCAGATCGGCGCGGTGTCGACCGACCTGCTCGATCTCGTCAGCGGGCTGGGCGAGGTCTGGTCGTCGACGATGGTCGATGCGGCGATCCGCGCGCGGGGCGCCCCGAGCCGCTGGCTCGATGCGCGAGAGGTGCTGATCGTCGAGAAGAGCGAGCTCGGCGCGATCGTCCAGTGGGACGTGTCCCAGCAGCGGCTGGGTGCGGTGTACGGCGAGCGCACCATCGTCACCGGCTTCGTGGCCCGCACCCCCGACGGCCGCATCACCACGCTGGGCCGCAACGGCAGCGACTTCTCGGGGGCGATCTTCGCGGCGCTCTTCGGCGCGACCGAACTCCACATCTGGAGCGACGTCGATGGCGTGCTGTCCGCCGATCCCCGGCTGGTGCCCGAGGCGGTGTTGATCGACCGGCTCTCGTACGCCGAGGCCTGCGAGCTGGCCTACTTCGGGGCGAAGGTGATCCACCCCCAGACGATGGCCCCTGCGTTCGAGCGGAACATTCCGATCATCGCGCGCAGCACGTTCAACCCCACGCACCCCGGCACGTACATCTCGGCCGAGCGCGACCTGGCGACGCCGGTCAAGGGCGTCACGACCTTCACGGGCCAGGCGATCCTCAACATCGAGGGCGCGGGGATGATCGGCGTCCCCGGGACCGCGGAGCGCGCCTTCGCGGCCATGAAGCACGTGGGCATCTCGGTGGTGATGATCTCCCAGGGGTCCTCAGAGCACTCCATCTGTTGCGTGATCCGCGAGTCCGACGGCGAGACGGCGAAGAAGGCCGTGGTCGAGGCCTTCGCGCGTGAACTCGCCTCGAAGCAGGTGATCGACGTGACGCTGACCACGGGCATCGCGACCCTGGCCATCGTGGGTGACGGCATGGCGGGCAGCCCGGGCGTGGCGGCCCGGTTGTTCTCGGCGCTCGGGCGCGCCCACGTCAACGTGCGGATGATCGCCCAGGGTTCTTCGGAGCGGAACATCTCGGTCGCCATCGACGCGGCCGACGCGAAGCGGGCGCTGCGCGCAGTGCACGCGGGCTTCTACTTGTCGGCGCAGACGATCTCGGTCGGCGTCATCGGGCCGGGCAACGTGGGCCAGGCTTTCCTGCGGCAACTCCTGGCGGCCCGGGAGCGGCTCCTGAAGGTCTCGAACGTCGATCTCCGTGTGCGCGCGGTGGTCGGCAGCAAGCGCATGGTGCTGGCCGACCCGCTGGTGGTGTCGCTCGACGACGTTCGTGCGCAGTTCAACGAAGACACGGACTTCGACAAGTTCACCGCCCACGTGCACGCGGACCACCTGCCGCACGCGGTGATTGTCGACTGCAGCGCGAGCGACGCCGTGGCCAGTCGCTACGACGGCTGGCTCGAGCGCGGCATCCACGTGATCACCCCCAACAAGAGCGCCGGGTCGGGCCCGTGGAAGCGCTACGAGGCGATCAAGGCCCGGGGCGCGCGGTTCCGCTACGAGTCGACGGTCGGCGCGGGTCTGCCGATCATCACCACGCTGCGCGATCTGATCGACACCGGCGACGAGGTGCTCTCGGTGGCCGGCATCTTCTCGGGCACGCTGGCGTACCTCCTCAACAAGTTCGACGGCTCGGGGCCCTTCAGCGCGCTGGTGAAACAAGCGAAGGAACTCGGGTACACCGAACCGGACCCGCGCGACGATCTGTCCGGCCTCGACGTGGCACGCAAGCTGGTGATCCTCGCCCGCGAGAACGGGTGGAAGACCGGGCTGGAAGACATCGCGCTCGAGTCATTGGTGCCCGAGGCGCTGCGGGCCGTGCCGGTGGCCGAGTTCATGGCGCGGCTGACCGAACTCGACGGGCCGATGCTCGCGAAGTTCGAGGCCGCGAAGCGCGAGCACAAGGTCCTGCGCTACGTCGCGAAGCTCGAGGCGGGCGGGAAGGCGAGCGTGGGGCTGGTGGCGCTCCCGGCGGACCACGCGTTCGCGCACATTCGCCTGACGGACAACGTCGTGCAGTTCACCACGAAGCGGTACCACCAGAACCCGCTGGTGGTGCAGGGCCCGGGCGCAGGCCCTGAGGTGACCGCCGCGGGGGTGTTCGCCGATCTGCTGCGGGTCGCCGCCGGGCTCGGGGCGAAGCTTTGAAACGGGCGACCGCCTTCGCGCCGGCCTCGATCGGCAACGTCGCGGTGGGCTTCGACATCCTCGGGCACTCGGTCGAAGGGCCGGGCGATCGCGTCACGGTCACGAGAACGACGACGGGGGCGGTGCGCATCGTGGAGATCCGCGGCGCCGCGATCCCGCTCCCGCTCACGGCGAACGAGAACACCGCGGGCCGGGCGTTGCTGACGCTGCAGAAGTCGATCCCCGCGGGCATCGGCTTCGACGTCGAGATCGACAAGGGCATCGCCATGGGCTCGGGCATGGGCGGCTCGGCGGCCTCGGCGGTGGCGGCCGTGGTGGCGGCGAACGCGGTGCTCGACCTGCCAGTGGGCGTCGAGGTGCTGTACCAGTCGGCGATCCAGGGGGAGGCCGCAGCGACCGGCTCGGCGCACGGGGACAACGTCGGACCCATGCTGCTGGGAGGCCTGGTGATCGCTCCGGCCCAGGGCTCAGCGGTGAAGGTGCCCACCCCCGAGTGGCTGCACGTCGCGCTGGTGCACCCGCACTTCGTGCTCGAGACGCGCACGGCGCGGGCGGTGCTCAAGGGCGCCTACGAGCTTCACGATTTCGTGGTGCAGAGCGAGGGCCTGGCGCTCTTGCTCGCCGGGTGCTTCACCAACGACGCCTCATTGATCCGCCGCGGGTTTCGCGACGTGCTGGTCGAGCCGCGACGCGCCGCGCTCATTCCGGGCTTCGCGCAGGTGAAGCAGGCCGCGCTCGACTCCGGAGCCCTCGGGGCGAGCATCTCCGGGGCCGGGCCGAGCGTCTTCGGTTGGTTCGATTCTGCGGAAAGGGCCGAGGCGGCGTCGGTGGCGATGGCTTCGGCGTTCCAGGGGGCGGGGCTCGAGAGCGATCGCTTCGTCAGCCCGGTGCGCGGCCCGGCCGCCAGGGTGATCGCATGAGGGTCTTCAGCACACGCGGTGGTGGCGAGGTTTCGTTGTGCGAGGCGATCTCGATCGGTCTCGCGCCCGATGGCGGCCTCTACATGCCGCCGGTGATGGCGGCGCACACTGGGCCGTGGGGCGACGATCTCCGCACGCGCGCGGTCACCTTGCTGCGTCCCTTCTTCGCCGACGAACCGCTCGCGGGCGCGCTCGACACCATCGTGAATGAGGCCTTCACCTTCGACGCACCGACGAAGTGGATCTCGGAAGACACCGGGCTGCTCGAGCTGTTCCACGGGCCCACGGCCGCCTTCAAGGACTTCGGGGCGCGCTTTCTCGCGTCGTGCCTGTCGCGCCTCCAGCAGCCCGGGCGCACCACGACGGTGCTGGTCGCGACCTCGGGTGACACCGGCGCGGCGGTGGCCTCGGCCTTCCACCGTCGCCCGGGGTTCCGGGTGGTGATCCTCTACCCCGACGGTCGGGTGTCACCCCGCCAGGCTCACCAGCTCGGCGCCTTCGGGGACAACGTCACCGCGCTGAAGGTCAACGGCACCTTCGACGACTGCCAGCGCGTGGTGAAGGCGGCCTTCGGCGATCGCGAACTCTCGGCCCGGCACTCGCTCGCGTCGGCGAACAGCATCAGCCTCGGGCGGTTGCTGCCCCAGATGGCGTACTACGCGCACGCGTCGCTCTCGGCGGTCGCGCGCGGGCACGGTTCGCCGTCCTTCGTCGTGCCCACCGGCAACCTTGGGAACGCCTTCGCGTGCCTCCTCGCGCGTGAGTGCGGGCTGCCGATCGATCGGGTGGTGCTGGCGACCAACGCCAACCGCGTGCTGGCCGACTTCGTGGCCACAGGCCACTACGAACCGAAGTCGAGCATCGCCACGCTCGCCAACGCGATGGACGTCGGCGCGCCGAGCAACGTCGAGCGCCTGCGGCACCGGTTCCCCGAGGTCTCGAAGGTCGTCAGCGCCGACTGGGTGGACGACGAGACGATCCGCCAGACGATCAAGCGCTCCGCGGAGGTCATCTGTCCGCACACCGCGTGCGCCGTCGAGGTGCTGCGCCGGCAGCGGGCGGCCGGGGCGAAGGGCACGTGGATCATCGCGGCGACCGCCCACCCGGCGAAGTTCGATTCGATCGTCGAGCCGCTGATCGGGCGCGCGATCCCCGTGCCTCCCGCCCTCGCGGAGATCCTCTCCCGGCCCACCCACGCCACGCCGGTGGAGCCCACCCTCGAGGCCCTCTCCGGACAGCTCGGGTGAAGTTGGCGGCATGCGGTGACGCATTGCATTAACCTCCAGTTCCGCGGCGTCTCTTGCCGCGACTGGAGTTCCGTATGTCGCAGGGTCTCTACGAGCCGAGCACTGAGAAGGACAGCTGTGGCATCGGGTTCGTCGCCAACATCAAGGGCCAGAAGTCGAAGGCCATCGTCGAGCAGGCGCTCCAGGTGCTGCAGCGCATGGCCCACCGGGCCGCGACCGGCGCCGACCCGCTGACCGGTGATGGCGCGGGGATCATGATCCAGATCCCCCACCGGTTCTTCAAGCGCGAGGGGCTCAAGCTCGGCTTCGAGATGCCCAACCGGCGTTGCTACGGCATCGGTCAGGTGTTCCTGCCCAGCGACCCGTTCGCGCGCGCCGAGTGCGAGCGCATGTTCGCCGACGTCATCCACCAGGAAGACCAGCGGCTGATCGGCTGGCGCGACGTGCCGATCGATCGTTCGAAGTTGGGGCCCGTGGCACGCGGGGTGTTGCCGGTGATGCGGCAGATCTACGTCGCCCGGCGCCGCTGCGTGCCCAGCGCGTTCGAGCGGAAGCTCTTCGTCATCCGCAAGCTGGTGGAGAACCGGGTGCGCACGTCGGGAGTCGACC
>JBBRUE010000324.1:0-7449 GCA_038248085.1 Myxococcales bacterium
GGGTGAAGGTCCTGGGGGTCATGACTCCTCCTCGAGGTGGGCGAGCCGGTCGTCGCGCCCGGTGACCTCGCGGGCCGGGGCCAGCGCCTCGTCGAGATCGAAGGTGGGGAGAAAGTCGAGCGACGAGAGCTTCCGGTCGAGGGTCGGCTTGAACTTCTCGTGCAGCGCGAGGAACGGGTTGCACGCGGTGTGGCCCAGGCCGCAGTGGCTCGTCTCGCGCATCAGCCGCGCCAGCCGCAGCGCCACCTTCACGTCGCGGCGCGTGCCCCGGCCCGCGGCGATGGCGTCGATCGAATTCTTCAGCTGCGTCGTCCCCACGCGGCAGGGGGTGCAGAAGCCGCAGCTCTCGTGCGCGAAGAAGTGCGCGAAGTTCACCACCACCTCGAGCAGGTCCCGCTGCGCGCCGAACACCATGAACGCGCCGGCCGTGGGCACGTCTTCGAAGCACAGCCGCCGGTGGAACTCCCCGGGCCCCAGCAGCGCGCCCGACGGGCCCCCCACCTGCACCGCCTGCACGTCGGTCGCCCCGCACGCGTCGAGCACTTCCTTCACCGTCGCGCCCTGGGGGAACTCGTAGAGCCCTGGCCGCGGGCAGTCGCCCGACACCGAGTGCACCCGCGTACCGGTGGACTTCGCCGTGCCCAGCGCGGTGAACGCCTCGCCGCCGTTCAAGACGACCAGCGCCGCCGAGGCGAAGGTCTCGACGTTGTTCACCACCGTCGGCTGCTGGAGGTACCCGTGCGTCACCGGGTACGGCGGCCGGTTGCGCGGAATGCCACGCTTGCCCTCGAGCGACTCGATCAGCGCCGACTCCTCGCCGCACACGTAGGCCCCGGCGCCGAGGTGCAGCTCGACGTCGAAGTCGAAGCCCCGGTGCCCGAGCACGTCGCGGCCCAACAGGTGCGCTGTGCGCCGGGTGGCCAACGCCGCCTCGATCGGCGCCTTGAGGAAGAGGTACTCGCCGCGCAGGTAGATGAGGCCCTTCTGCGCGCCGATGGCCCACGCGCAGACGGTCATGCCGTCGAGCACGAGGTCGAGGTGCGCCCGCAGCAGCACGCGGTCCTTGAACGTGCCCGGCTCGCCCTCGTCGGCGTTGCACACCACGAAGCGCGTCGGCCCCGGCGCGGCCTTCGCGCTCTTCCACTTCTCCCCGACGCTGAAGCCGGCGCCGCCCCGGCCGCGCAGCCGCGAGCGGAGCACCTCGTCGAGCGTGCCCTCGGCGCCCCGCGCCACCGCGGCCCGCACTGCCTGCCCCGGCGTCAGCGTGCTCGACAGCAGCAGGTTGCGGCGGAACACGGGGTCCTCGATGGTGAAGAGCTCGGCGGGCCAGGTCTCCACGGGCGTGCCACCCTCGATGCAGCGCGCGAGGAGGTCGATGCGCGCCTCGGTGAGCCGGGCGATCGCGTGGCCGTTGACGAGGAGCGCGGGGCCCTGCTCACACAGCCCGGTGCACGAGGTGACGCCGACGCTCACGCGCCCGTCGCCCCGCACCGCACCGGGTTCGACACCGAGCGCCGTGCACAACCGGGTGCGCAGGGCGACGCTGCCGAGAAACTGGTCCGTGACGTTGTCGGAGAAGAGGACGCGGTACGCCCCCTGCGGTTTCGTCGAGAAGAACGAATAGAAGCCCGCGACGCCTCCACGCGCGCACGCGGCAACCCCAGCCGGCCCGCGAGCTCGGTGATGGTGGCCGGCGAGATCCACCCCGCAGCGTCCTGCACGTCGCGCAGGAGCTGAACCAGGCGCGTCGGGTCGTGGTGATGGCGCTCGAGAAGGCCCGCGAGATCGGGAACCCGTGTCATTCACCGACTGGCTTCATGATGTGTGCCAGTCGGCGCTCCCCGAGAGCGCGTGCGCGTCGACGCAGGCTTTGCGTCGGTCGTCACCTTCGTGGCGTACCGGTCCGCGAGCCAGCCGGTGGTCATCAGGAAGGTCTGGCGTTGGAGATCCGTCCACCGTGCGAGGCGCCGCTTGCCATCGGCCCGGCCCGACCAGACGATCTTCGCGCGGTCGCCGTGGAACTCGAGGAACGAGCGTGCGCGGCTGCCGAAGTACAGCCCGAGGTTGACGTCGCGATAGATCTCCTCGGTCAGGGGCGACCAGCCCGACTGCTCGAAGAACAGCTTGCGGAGCTCGGCGCCCTGCGGCGACTCGACGTCTTCCGCCACGGCCTTCTTGCCCCAGCCAAACGCGTCGCGGGGGACGCCGCGCTCCTCGAGAATGCGGCGGCAGATGGGCCGGTCGTAGCCATTGTCGAGCCGCCACGGCGCGAGCTCCGCCGACCGGGTGACCTTGTAGAGCGAGGGCAGGCTGCGACCGAAGAGGAGCGCCGGGCTGCAGTCGATCACGCCGTAGCGCACCCGGGCCTCGATCAACGCCGCGCCGCTGGGCGAGCCGCGGATGAGCTGGCCACTCTGCGTCAGCTCCGCCAGTCCGTATTCCCACATCGCGTCGCCGCCGTGCCCCGAGAAGAGAATCGTTGGCACGTCGTGGGTGTCGGCTTCGCTGAGCATCGAGTGGAAGAGGAGCTCGGGGGAGCTCTGCGTGCTCGCCCAGCACCACGCCTCGAGCTCCGCGGGGATCTTCGTCTCGTCGAGGTCGAGGTGGCGCGGCTCGGCGCCCAGCCTCCACGCGATCTCCGAACCGTCGTCGTTCGACAGGTCGGTGTGCATCAGCCGCTGCACTACCGCGGGGACGCGGGTGTTCGAGCGGGCCGACGCCCAGGTCACCAGGGGCGCGCCGATCACCGGCTGCACCAGCGCCAGCACCGTCGGCGAGTCGTAGCCCCGGCTCACCGTCGCCACCGCCCGCATGGGGCGCCGTCGCCGTGCGTCCGTCGCGTTGTGCCACAGCGCGTCCAGCGCGCCTTTGACCTGGAGGACGTAGTCGTGGAAGTCCGTGAAGGTGTGCCGTCGATCGTGCAGCCGGTACGAGGCCTCGCCCGCGGTGTCGAGGTGCAGCGCTTCGTAGACGAGCTGACTCATCACCGAGAAGCGCGGGTGCACCACGCTGAACTGCCGCAGGTAGTTGTGGAGCCCGAAGCAGGTGCTCTCGCTCCAGCGCCGGTGGTCGGCCTCGGGGTCGAGGCGTGCGCCGAGGCGGCCGAGCAGCACCACCAGCGAGTTCGACACGTGCCACACCTGCCCGTCCCGCGCGTACACGCAGCGATCGACCATCGAGTGCGCCGGCACCACCACCACCTCGTGGTCCGCCAGGCGCAACCCGCTGCCGAAGACGTGCTCCGAGGTGTGGAAGTCGCCCGTCGCGAAGTCGCCTGCCCAGAGGCCCGACACCACCCATGCGGGCTCGGGGTTCGCGTCGACTTCGACGAAACGCCCCACCTCGACGTCGCAGACCCCGCGATTGATCACCGCGTACCAGGCGAGCTTCGGGAGCGATTCGTCACGCCGAACGTTCATTCGCGGAAGGGTGCGCATGTGGGGAAATTGTGCATTGGGTGTGCCTCGTCCCTGGCGCACGGACTGCGCGCCCCCAACGCTGACCCCGCACGTCTTGCGGCGGACCGTTTCTGCCCCGGAAATTGTGGCCGACCGAACGGGCGGTTGGTCTAATGCTGCGAGAGGGTGAGATGAACGGACCGAATGTCTTCCGGAGCGTGCTGCTGGCCCTCGTCACGCTCGGACTCGGCGCGTGCACCTGCGCGCCGGGCGTCATCTCCGGCCTGCCAGACGACGACGCGGGCAGCTTCGACGCGGGCCTGTCCCTGGACGCCGGCGAACTCGACGCGGGCCTTCCCGACGCAGGCACTCCCGACGCCGGTGAGCTCGACGCCGGCCTGCCCGACGCGGGAGAGGTCGACGCGGGCGAACCGGACGCTGGCGAAGCAGACGCGGGAGCTGAAGACGCCGGCCTCGTGGTGCTCACCTGCACGAGCTGCCACGGCAACCTCGACAACGCGGCGCCCCCGCGTGACAGCCAGGGCGAGACGCGGCGCACCGAGCGCACCGTCGGCGCCCACCAGGCCCACCTGCGGCCGGGCAGCTGGCGCCGCACCCCGCTGTGCACCGATTGCCACCGCGTGCCGGCCACCATCGAGGAGCCCGGCCACATCGACCCCGCGCCCGCCGAGCTGACCTTCGGCCCGGTGCCCAACTCCGGCAACGTGAACTCGACCTTCGACGGCGTGACGTGCACCACCTATTGCCACGGCCCGACGCTCACCGGCGGCAACCTCACCCAGCCGGACTGGATGAACGGCCCGCCGGCGAACTGCGCCCAGTGTCACGGCATCCCCCCTCCGCCGCCGCACCCGGCCACCGCGCCCTTCCAATGTGCGGGCTGTCACTACGACGTCTTCACCCAGGGCCAGAAGCACATCGACGGGCACCTCGACGTCTCGGTCTCCTGCAACTCCTGTCACGGTGACCTGGTTTCCCCCGCGCCTCCGGTGGACACCCGGGGCCTGACGAGCACGTCGAGCCGCACCGTCGGCGCGCACCGCTCGCACCTCGGCCCCTCGAGCTGGCACGCGGAGGTCACCTGCGACGAGTGCCACGTCGTGCCCGCGCGCGTCGACGATCCCGGGCACATCGACCCCTCGCCAGCCGAGCTGCACTTCGGCGCCACCGCGGTCGCCCGCAGCGCGCTGCCGTCGTGGAACGGCGTGACCTGCTCGAACTACTGCCACGGGCAGACGCTCGACGGCGGCACCAACCGCACCCCGACGTGGACGACGGTGAACGGCAGCCAGGCGACGTGCGGCACCTGCCACGGGCTCCCGCCTCCCGCTCCGCATCCCCAGAACTCGCAGTGCGCGACGTGCCACGCGGCCGTCATCGGCGTCGACGGCGGCTTCGTCGACCCCTCGCTGCACATCAACGGGCAGGTCGAGGCGCAGCTCGCGTGCGGCTCGTGCCACGCGGTGCCGCCGGCCACCGGCACCCATCTCCTCCACGTGGGCACGCAGGGCTCGCGCACCTACGGCAGCCTCTCGACCGCGGCGTCGGTGACCTCGCCGACCGGCTACGCGTTCGGCTGCGGCAACTGCCACCCCGGCGACTCCGCGCGCCACCTCAACGGAGGCCGCGCCGAGATCGAGCTCTACAACCCCAACGCGCCCCCCGGCTCCCTCAAGGCGCGCTCGCCGCTGGCGGTCTACACGCCGGGCCCGACCGTCTTCACCGACAGCTCCGGCATCCCCTACACGCAGGGCACCTGCGGCAACGTCTACTGCCACTCGGGGCCGGCCTACGCCACGCCCGCCGCAGTGCCGCGGCCGGGCGTCGACTTCACCTTCGCCGGCTACCCGGTGACCTACCCGGCCTTCGCGGTCGACGTGACGCGCGCCTTCCAGCCTGTCACCTGGGGCGGCGCGAGCGCCGGCTGCGCGGGCTGTCACGGGTTCCCCCTGCGCACCTCCGAGCCGGGCGTACACGCCATGGCCGGGCAGAGCCACTCGTCACTCGGAAGCACCGGGCTCGAGAGCGGCCACGGCTTCAACCACAACAGCTCGCCGCTCACCTGCCGCACCTGCCACCACGACACGGTGATCGCCGCCAACACCACCGGGCGCGTCGGCGGGGTGTCGACCTACGGGCCCGTGCCCATCACCGGCTGGGGCCAGCACGTCAACGGGCTACCCGACGTCGCCTTCGACACGGTGGACCCCGTCACCTCCGGAGGCCGTGCGCAGTCGCTGGTCGGTGCGACGTACAGCCAATCGACGAAGACCTGCGCGAGCGTGTCGTGTCACAAGTTGCAGTCCGCGGTGAGCAATGGCCATCCCTTCCGTCCTGACCTGGTGAGCATCGAATGCAACGCCTGCCATCAATACTGAGGACGCGCGCGCTGGTGTGCGTGGGGCTCGTGGTGCTGGCCGCGCCGGCACTGGCGGGCGGCGACCACGTCTTCCACCTCACCAAGCACGGCAGCCCGACCGGCGGTGTCAGCCGGCTCTCTGGCGTGCCCACCGGCCACTGCATGCAATGTCACCCGACGCGGCAGTCGCCGGCGCCGATGTCGCCGGTGCTCTTCTCGACCAACGACAACGCGCTGTGTTTCTCCTGCCACGCCGCGGCGGGCTCCGCCTCGGTCTACGCCGGGCAGACGGCCTATGCCGCGAGCATTCACGCCACCTCGATGTCGATGCGCTGGCCGGGGCCGACACCCGCGGCGCGCCCGGCCGGTGACGAGGGCAAGTGCCTCAATTGCCACACCCCGCACGGAGCCCGCGACGGCCAGGGCCTGGTGCCCAACCTCGAGTACTTCCGTGAGGAGGCGCTGTGCCTCTCGTGCCACGACGCCTCTGGACCCGCGTCGACGAACCTCGTCGCAGAGTTCGCCAAGGCGAGCGCGCACCCCACGGTGAGCACCGTCGGCGTGCACGTGACCGCCGAGGGCAGCACCCCGGCAGCCTTCGGGACCGGCAAGCGACACGCGGAGTGCACCGACTGCCACAACCCGCACGCGGTGACCTCGGTGAACAAGCTCGCCGGCGTCAGCCGCATCCAGGTGACCAACGGGGTGGCGGGCGCGGTGCCCGGCTTCACCTTCGTCCCCCAGACCAACACCGGCGCGGTGAAGGAATACGAGCTCTGCTTCAAGTGCCACTCGTCGTGGACGACGCGGCCCGCGGGGCAGACCGACCAGGCCCTGGTGCTCAACCCGGCCAACGAGTCGTTCCACCCGGTGGAAGGTGCGGGAAAGAACGGGTCGACCCAGATGGCCGCCAGCCTCGCCGCCGGCAACGGCCTGCCGCACCTCACCACCACCAGCGTCATCACCTGCGCCGACTGTCACAACAACAACGCGCTCCCGCAGAACATCACGCTCGTGTCGGGGTACACCGGCACCACGCCGATGGGGCCGCACGGCTCGAGCGCCCCCGGGCTGCTGCGCGCGGCGTACCGGCTGACCCTCAAGCCCCGCTCGAGCACCAACGACTACACCGTCAACGACTTCACCCTGTGCTTCATCTGCCACTCGCCGGCGCCCTTCGCCGACACCAGCAAGAACAATCGCGCCGACACCGCGTTCCCGCTGCACGGGTTCCATCTTCAGCGGCTCAACAACAAGGGCAACGGGGCGGGCGACATCAACACCCCCGGCGCAGGGCAGGGCAACGCCGTCTGCCGCGAGTGCCACTTCAACACCCACGGCACCCGCGGGGCGTTCTTCAGCACCAACGCCAGCTACACGCGCGGGGTGAACTTCTCCCCCAACGTGCAGGGGTCGAACGGCGCCGCGCAGCCGACCTGGGCGCCCCGCTCGTGCCGCCTCAGCTGCCACGGCACCGGCCACAACCCCGAGCCCTACTGACGGGCTCACACCACCAGCCGCGCGCGCTGCTTCGAGGGCCCGATGCGCGCCACCAGCCCGGACGTGAACGAGAGCGCGTCGTCTTCCATGCCGTCGCTGAAGATGACCCCGCCCGAAGGCATCAACGACTCCACCTCCAGCGGCGCCCCGGTGCTCACCGGCCCGGCCACC
>JBBRUE010000325.1:0-7449 GCA_038248085.1 Myxococcales bacterium
GGCCGGGAGCTTCGCCGTCAGCACGCTGATGAAGACGAGGTTGTCGATGCCGAGCACGACCTCCATCGCCGTGAGGCTGAGGAGCGCGGCCCCGTTGTCGTTCCCGCGAACCGCAAAGTGCACCTGGCAACGGGGCTGACCAACGGCGCCACCATCGCGACGGGGGTGACCTCGTTCGCCGTCGCTGCAACCGGGACCCCCGGTACCTCGGAGACCCGCTCACCTACACGTGCGCGGGAACGGAATACCGGTATTCACTGCCCACGCCCTTCACGCCAAATTCGGCGGACGCGGTGATGACTCGCGGCGGCACGTGTCTCAGGATTGGGTATGAGAACGGCAGCGGACCCAACGGCGTGTTTCAGCCGCTGGAGAACTGCGACGCGAACCCGGTGATCATCCCGACGAGCTGCCAGAGCAACCTCAATTTCGCCAGCGCCACCCCGGGTTTTATTCGGCAGAAGACGGCCCCCTTTTCCGCCAATGGCGAGGACACCCTTCTCTTCGGCCTTCCCGGCGGCACGCTGAACCCCGCGGAGTACGAGCTCGACAAGATGTTGCCCGGTCACTGCGGCGGCGGAACCAGCCACAGCACTTCCAACCGCATCACGCTGCCGGTCTCGAACGTGCGCGACCATGCCCCGGCGCAGGTCGGCAACCACGCAGCGCTGTTCTACGTGACGACCACCAACGAGCTGCGCGTCTTCGTGCAGTGACCGACGAACCTCAGTCGTAGGTCTCGAGGTGCAACTGCTGCCGCACGGCCCCGCCCTGCGTCTTCAGCACCTCGCGCACCTCGAGCAGCATCTTCTTCACCCCGCACACGTACGCGTGCGGCGTGCCGTGGGCGGCGAGCGCCTTCCACAGCTCCAGCACCTGGGTCTGCACGTAGCCGGTCCGCCCGGCCCATCCCGCATGCGGGCGCGACAGCGTGATCAGGAAGCGCAGCTGAGGGTGCTGCTTCGCCAGCGCCTCGAACTCCTCGCGGTAGAGCGCGTCGGCCAGCGTGCGCACCCCGAAGAGCACCCACAGCGGCTCGCCCCGGCCCGCGGCGAGGGCGTCGTGCACCATGCCCCGGAAGGGCGCGATGCCCGTGCCGGTGGCCACGAAGAGCGACGGCCCCACGTCGAGCGGGCGCGAGAACGTGCCCTGCGGGCCCTTCACCTCGAGCTTCGTGCCCACCTCGGCTGCGTGGAGAAACGTGCTCCCCGCACCGTCGTCCACCTGCGTGACCACCAGCTCGAAGCGCGGCGAGCTCCCCGGCACCGAGGCCACCGAATACGAGCGCCGGAGTGGCCGGCCCTTCTGGTCGAGCACCGGCAACACCAGGCTCACCCACTGCCCGGAGCTGAACGTGAACGGCTTCCCGTCCCCCCGTTCGAACACCAGCTCGCGCACGCGCGGGGTCACGGTGCGGGCAGCGACGAGGGTGGCCTCGAAGGTCTCGATCATGTGAGGCGCCTTACCTCACCTCGCGCGGCCCGGAAGAACTGGCCGGTCGGCTGTGTTGGCGAGGCCCACTGAACCGAGTACGAGGGCGCCCATGTTGCCGGTCATCTATCGCTTCGTCTTCGAAACCGACTTCTCGCGGCTGATGCTGTACCTCGTCGCCGCGGGCCTGGTGGCCTACGCCGCGTGGAACGGCTGGCGCAACGCCACCGGCCCCGACGACAAGAACGGCCAGCCCACCGCTCCCTCGGCCGACGAGCGCCGCACCCGCGCCATCACCTACGGCCTGGTCGGCGTCGCGCTGGCGGGCTTCGGGCTCTACTACGCGCTCCCCAACGTGCCGATCCTCGGCCGGGGCAAGGGCGAGGGCATTCCGATTCACACCTACGGGGTGATGATCGGCCTGGGCTTCATCACCGCCACCACCGTCATCTCGTGGATCGCCGTCAGGGAGTGGCCCGGCAAGCTCGGCCTCGATCGCCGCGACCAGATGTTCGACCTCGCCTTCTACTGCTTCGTCGGCGGCATCGTCGGCTCGCGCGTGCTGTTCATCATGGTGAACTGGAAGGACTACGCGGCGCACCCGGCCAACATGTTCTCGCTCGGCGGCGGCCTGGTGTTCTACGGCGGGCTCATCGGCGCGTCGATCGCCTCGGTCTTCTTCGCGCGGAAGAACGGCATCCAGTTCCTCCGCCTCGCCGACCTCGCCATTCCCACCGTGTCGCTCGGCCAGGCCTTCGGGCGCCTGGGCTGCTTCTCGGCCGGCTGTTGCTGGGGCGACGTGACCACCCATGGCAAGGCGCCCTTCGCGGTCGAGTTCCCCGGGACCCAGGCGATGAACCTCTTCGGCGGCGTCGGCGGCACCCCCAGCCTCGCGTACTCCTCGATGGCCGATGGCTCGACCGAGACGCGCTGGGTGGTCGAAGCGACCGGCCAGGTCTTCCCTCAGGCCGTCGACGGGGCAGTGCGCATCTCGGAGTGGGTCGCCCAGCACGGTCACACGCTCCCGGTGCACCCCACCCAGCTCTACGAGTCGTTCGGGCAGATCGTGCTCTTCGCCACCCTGATGACGGCCCGCCGCTGGCGCCGCTTCCACGGGCAGATCTTCGCCATCTGGCTCATGTGCTACGCGGTGCTCCGCACGTCGGTCGAGCTGTTCCGCGGGGATCTCGAGCGCGGCACCATCCACGGCCTCGTCCCCAGCATCCCCTCGGGCGCCTGGTACAACATCTCGACCAGCCAGTTCATCTCCATCGTGATGTTCAGCTTCGGGGCCTGGCTGCTGGTCACGAATTTCCGGGCGATCAAGGCCCAGCCCCCGGTCGATCTCTCGGCGCTGACGACGGCCTGAGGTTTTTGCGGTTAAAGTCCGCCCCGTGCCGGCCCGCGCTGACCCATCGAACGCCCCCCGGATCCCTGCGTCCGACTCGGAAAACGCGATGCAGCGTTGCAACGAGCTCGAGGCCGACCTGGCCGAGCTGCGCGCCGCCTACGACCTCTACTTCAACGGCGTCGAGCGGCTGCCCCCGCACAAGAAGCACGACGCCTTCAAGAAGGGGTACCAGAAGCTGAAGGGCTCCTTCGTGCGCCAGACGGCCGCGAAGTTCCGCATCGAGTCGATCGGCCAGAAGCTGCTGACCTACGAGCGCCTGTGGGACCGCACCCTCAAGGAGATCGAGAACGGCACCTTCAAGCGCGACCTCCTGCGCATCAAGCGCAAGGACCAGCGCGTCAAGGAGCGCAAGACCACGGGCCCGGACGCCGACTTCGACGTCGACGAAGATCTCGACCTCTCGGATCTCGACGACGAGGGGGACGGCGATCTCTCGGCAGCGCTGGCGGCGGCCGAAGCCGCGGCGTCGCGACCCGCGCTGCCTTCCATCAAGCCGGTCGGGCTCGTGCCGGCGATCACCCCGGTCACGCCTCCGGGCGGGTCGAAGCCCGCGAGCCTCGCCCCGGCCATCACCCCGGTGACGCCGGCCGGCGGCGTCCGGCTGACCCCCGCCATCACCGCGGTCACGCCACCGGGCGGGGTGCGGCCGCTGGCGCCGGCGATCCCCGCGGTGACGCCTCCGGGGGGGCGGGCCGCGGCCCCGAAGATCACCTCGGGGAGCTTCCCCGCCATCACCCCGTCGCCCGGCGCCGCGACTCCGGCGGCGAGGCCCCCCTCGCGGCCCCCGGTGACCACCGGTTCGAACCCCGCGCTCAAGTCGGTGCCCCCGGCTCCGGCTCCGGCCCGCGCCGCCAGCGGCCCGGACGGCGGGCTCTCGGACACGAAGATCAAGGCCATCTACGACGCCTACGTGATGGCCAAGAAGCGCTGCGGTGAAGACACCCGCGCGGTGACGCTCGACTCGGTGTCCAGCTCGCTCAAGAAGCAGGTGCCCGAGCTGATGAAGAGCCACAACGCCAGGAGCGTGGAGTTCAAGGTCGTGATCAAGGACGGCAAGGCCGTGCTGCGCGCGCTCCCGAAGGACTGAACCCTCGCCGGGTTCTGCCGGCTCTCGAAGGCCGACATGAACTCCGAACTCGTTCCGTACCTGGTGATGGGCGCTGTCGTCGTGGCAGTGGTGATCTTCAAGCGGCTCGGCCAGGTCTCGAGCGCCGACGCGCGGCGCATGGTGCAGGCGGGCGCGAAGCTGATCGACGTGCGCTCGGCCGGCGAGTTCGGCAGCGGCCACATTCCCGGGGCGGTCAACGTGCCCGTGGGGGAGATCGGCGCGAAGGTGAAGTCGCTCGGCGCGAAAGACCAGCCGGTCATCGTCTACTGCGCGTCGGGCAGCCGCAGCGCGATGGCCCGCTCGGTGCTCAAGGCGCAGGGCTTCGAGAAGGTCTTCAACCTGGGGTCGATGAGCCGCTGGTGACGGGCCAGTCGGCCTCGCCCACGAGCTGACACGCCAGCGCGAAGAACCGCTTCGCCTTCGCCTCGTCCCGCGAGTCGGGGCTCGAGGCGAGCGGCATTTTCTCTCCGAAGAACTGGCCGCCCACGCCCTCGAGCGAGGGGTCGGTCGCCATGAACGCCAGGGAGGTCGCGGCCTCCTCGAGCGAGGTGGCGAACGGCAGGTGCACCAGCACGTGCTCGAGCAGGAACTTCTGGAAGCCGTGGGTGCTCTGGGCGGCGGTGACTGGCACGAAGCCCGGGCACACCCCGTTGGCGTGGATTCGCCGCGGCGCGAGCCGGCGCTCGAGCTCGTACATGAACCACAACACTGCCAGCTTCGAGTTCTTGTACGCGCGCTCGGGCTGGTAGCCGCGCTCGAGCATCGGGTCGGTGAAGTCGAAGTTCACGGTGGCGCCGCGCGAGCCGGGCAGGTGGAGCCGCGAGCTGACCCCGACGATCCGCGCGGAGCTCGAGCGCTCGAGGGCGGGGAGCAGCAGCTTCGTCAGCAGGAAGGGCCCCAGCACGTTGACCCCGAGGGTCTCCTCGAAGCCGTCGGCGGTGGTGCGGCGGGTGGCGCTCTGCTGCATCACGCCGGCGTTGTGGAAGAGCACGTCGAGGACGCGCTGCTCGGCGAGGAGCTCGTCAGCGAGCTGTCGCACCGACTTCAATGAGGCGAGGTCGAGCACGCGGGCCTCGATCTTCGCTGCGGGGTATGTGGCGCGGATCCCGGCCGCTGCTCGCTCGCCGGCCTCGCGGGTGCGCGCGGTGAGGAGGACGTGGTGGCCCTGCGCGGCGAGCTTCGTTGCGGCAGCGTGACCCAGCCCGCGGTTCCCGCCGGTGAGGAGGATGGTCTTCATGGCCACCGTCGTAGCGCAGCGCCGATACGAAATGAGCCCGGCCTCCGCAGCGGAGACCGGGCTCGAGTCGCGTCACGATCGTGCGCGGTTCAGGGCATGCACGCCTGCGTGTACTGGATGGCGAGCGGCACGCCTGGCTGCGGCGTCGTGGCGGGGTTGAACTTGATCGACTTCGAGGCGGTGTCGTAGCACCAGTTGGTGCACGTCTGACCGCACGAGTCGTTCTGCGCCATCGGGCAGCCCGACGGCAGCACCACGCCATTGACCTTCACCACGACCTGCGCGCTCGCGAGGTCGGGCGTGTTGTTCAGGTAGAACTGGGTGCGGTACCCAAACGCCGTGCGCCCCAGGTTCTGCAGCGCGGTGGCCCAGTTGGTGTTGCAGATCTCGTCTGAAACGCCCGAGGTGAACTGCACGACGGGATCGTAGCGGTTCGAGTTCGAGCCGGTGTCGTCGTAGGTGCAGCCGCTCGGCGCGCTGCTCTGGCGCGGGCCGATGGCGCTGAAGGTGAAGTAGGTCAGCCGCTGGAAGCCCTTCACGTTCACCAGGAGGTTTTGGTAGTAGGTGACGGGCTGCGGTGACTGATCAGTCGCGTCGGAGATGACGACGACGGCGAGGTTGGCGTCGGCGCGCAGGAACCCGGCGTTCTCGTTCGAGATCACCGGGGGGGTCAGCGCGAGCGTGGCCATCGCCAGCGGCTTCTCGATGCCCGAGCCGTCCGTGCCCACGTTGACGAGCCGGGCGAAGACGCTCGAGACCGCCGGGGTGGTCGGCTTGACGATCTTCAGGTTGGTCGTGGTGTCCTTCACCATCTTGCCGGCGCCGGTCTTCGGACACATCGGAGGCAGGGGCGGGAACGAGGTGCAGGCCGGGTCGTCGTTCGTGGTGGTGACGGCGATCTGGTAGTCGACGTTCGCCGCGACGGCGTACTGAATGAAGCTCGAGAAGTTCGACGCCAGGGCGTTCTGCTTGTCCTGCATCGAGCCCGAGTCATCGACCACCAGGAGGATGTCGGCCTTGGGCTGGAGGTCCTGGGTGTAGGTGTCGATCTGCAGGCCGGTGGTGTCGCTGCGCCCCTGGAGCCCAACCAGGTAGGTGATGCTCTGACCGTTCTGGATGGCCTCGATCGCCACGGCACCCGAATCAGGGCCGACGTCGATGGGGACGTAGCGGGCCTGGAACGCGACCGGCGCGTTGCCGGGGTTCAGCGTCAAACCGCCCACCGGCACGTTGCCCGCGGTGAGGTGGAACTCCGGGCAGGCGACGGTGCCGGCGCAGTTGGGCCCGCCGGGCGGTTGCCCTCCGGCCGCCTGCATCGAGAAGGCGGTGATGGTGATGGGGGCACTGCACGTGTTGTAGACGTTGAAGTCGCGCGAGGCCGAGCGACACCCCAGCTTCACGTTGCCGAAGTCCATCGGGTCGGGGGTGACCGTGAGACACGACGGCCCGACTGACGCGCGGAGGGGAATCGAGACCTGCGGCCGCGCGGCCGAGGTGGAGTTGAACACCAGCTGGCCGACGAGGGACTGGAGCGCCGTCGGCGTGGGGCCGGTGGGGGCCGCGCGCACCACGACCTGGAAGCTCTCCTGCGGCTGCAGCTCCTTCTCGACGATGTTGCCGCCGACGATGGAGTACGCGAGGTCGCTGCCCGCGCCGAGCTCGATGCCCGAGAGGTAGCAGACCTCTCCCGCGGTCACCGAGTTGTTGGTGATGGTGATCGGCAGGTCCTTCTGCGTGCCCGGCGTCACCAGGCCGAAGTTCGCCTGCGCAGGCGAGGTGATGAAGGTGCACGGCGGGAGCTGCTGCACGTCGGCGGTGAAGTTGACGACGATCGACGGCTCGGCGGGATCGTTGGAGTACAGGGTGATCGCCGCCGTCTTCATGCCCACCGACTGCGGCTTCAAGGTGACGGTGAGGTCGACGAAGTTCTGGCCGGCGACGGCGACGAGGCCGGTGGTCGGGTTGTAGGCCGAGCCGAGCGCGACGACGAACTCATCGGCCGCGGTGCCGGCGCCGGGCGCGAGGTCGAACAGCGGGAGCTGCCCGGGCGTGCCGTCCATCGCCACCTGGCCGAGGTAGAGGTTGGCCGTGGGGTCCGCCACCGGGGGGCGGCTGCCGACGTTCTGCACGTTGATCTTTCGCTGCACCGTGAAGGTGGTGTTGCCGGGGAAGAAGCCGACGCGCCCGAAGGCGAGGGTGGGCCGGGGGGTGACCTTGATGCGCGGGCCACCGCCGGTGCAGGCGAGGGTGATGGTGCCCGCC
>JBBRUE010000326.1:0-7424 GCA_038248085.1 Myxococcales bacterium
ATGAGCGCGCGCGCCGAGGCCGACGCCGCGGTGTTCCGCGCGGGCAGCGAGTGTGCCCAGAAGGTGATGGCCGCCGAACGCGGCGTGGCGATCGCCTCGGCGAAGGCCTCGGCGGTGGAGCTGGAGATCGACGAGCTGGGGAAGCACCTGGGCGCGCTCCACCGGGGCGGCGTGTTGCCGGCCTACCTGGCGCGGCGCAAGGCTGAGGTGCTGGCCGAGGCCCGCACGTTGTTCGTGAAGGACGGAGGAGTGTCATGACGGCGCAAGACTGGTTCAGGCTGTTCGGCGGCGCGGCGGCTGGCGCGGTGGTGCTCTCGCTGCTCGCGGTGGCTGCGCGCGGGTTCGGCGTCGGGGTGGAAGACGAGCACGTCGCGCTGGTGACGCGCTTCGGCAAGCTGGTGGCGAAGTTCGAGCGGCCGGGGCTGCACTTCTTTCCGACGAAGTGGCTGCCGTGGGTGAAGGTGGAGCACGTCTCGGTCGCGCGCGACTTCCGGGTGATTCACGATCTCCACGTCAACGACGCCCGGGGCACGACGGTGGTGGCCGACCTGTGGGTCGAGCTGCGGGTGAGCGACCCCGAGAAGGCGCTCTTCGCCGTGGAAGACTGGGACCAGGCCACCCAGAACCTCGTGGTGCACGCGGCGATGTCCATTCTCGGGAGCCGCGACTTCCAGCAGATCCTCGACGATCGCAGCGAGCTCGGGGCCCAGCTCCAGCGCGACGTGTCGGCCGAGACCGAGCGCTGGGGGGTGAAGGTCGAGCAGGTCTACGTGCGCAACGTGGCGCTGCTGCCCGAGGTCTCACGGCAGGTCTTCGGCACGGTGGCCGCCCGGCTCGAGCACGCGCGCGCGGTGGTGACCGAGAAGGGGCGCCTCGACGCGGCCCAGCTCGAGGCCGACACCGCCAAGCAGGTCGCGCAGCTCGTGGGCGAAGCGAAGGCCCAATACCCGCTCGCCGTGGGTCGTGCGCTCGAGCGGCTGAAGAAGACGCCGGCGGTGTTCGACGCCTACAACGCGCTCTACGAGCTCGCGCAGCTGCGGGGCACGCGCACCGTGGCCTTCCGTGGCTTCGAGGGGAACGACGTGCGCGCGCTCGACGCGGCGATGCTCCCGGAATCCTCGCCGGCGAACGTCACCCGGTAGCGCGGGGACGAAGAGGGGCTGGTCTTCCCCACCGTCGAGCAGCGTCAGTTCGCCGCCGTGCCCGGGTGGCTGATGCGGCCGACGAAGAGCACGGTGCTGGTCGCCCGGTCGCGGATGACGAAGACGAAGGGCCGGTTCACCTCGAGGTACTGGGGGAGCGAGGTGCGCCCCACCACCACCGCCGTCGCGGCCGCCGCCTCGGTGCCCGCCTCGTCGGTCTTCACCACCGCCTCGTGCACCACCGCGGTGATGGCGAGATCCTTCGTGCCGGTCATGCCCGAGAAGTCAGCGTCGCCGCTGAAGGCGATGCCCAGGCCGAGCGACTTGAGGATCTCGTCGAGCCGCGCCTGGGTGCGCGCTTCGAACTTCGGCAGCTTGAGCGCCACCGTGCGGTCTGCCAGCGCGGCGACATAGGCGCGCAGCTTCGCGCCATCGAGCTGCTGCTCGAGCGCGGCCAGCCCACCGACCGGAGGCGCCAGCACCACCATCGACACCTCGTCGCCCTGGTACGGCAGCTCGATCACGTCGACGCCGCCGACCACCGCGTGGCGCAGGGCGATGTCTTCCCCCGCCATCATCGGCACTTGCACCACCGTGCCATCGGTCAGGGTGAAGGCGCCGTTGGTGGTCTTCTCGTGCTCGAAGGGCGTCTTCCACGCGGCGTTGAAATACAGCGTGTTCACCAGGGTCAGGCGCGTGTCGGCGGTGATGCTGCCCTCCTTGAGCAGCTCGGGGATCAGGTGCTCGGTGTTGGTGTCGATCCACGAGTTGATCGACTGGCGTGACGGCTCGGGCTTCGTCGCGAAGTCGAGCAGCCGCACCCCGGCGCCGTACTCCTGGCCCAGCACGTCGAGGAAGTCGGGCATCAGCGTCAGGCCCTTCTGCGCGAAGAGCTGGTTGTTGGAGCGCAGGCGGAAGGGCTTGCCGTCGCGCCCGCTCGCGCCCTGCCCACGCGACTCGAGGGCGAGGTCGATGGTGTTCATCGCGCGGTGGAACCTTTCGGCGGGCAACTGGAGATGCATCGTCGTGGCGAAGGCCGCCGCGGTGTCACCCTTCGCGCCGGGGTACGTCATCGCGAGCGCGGTGGTCACGCTGTAGGGGGAGAAGGCGAGGTTCTCGTCGCCCGTCGCGAGCTTCCGGTAGACGTCGAAGCCGAAGGCGTTGGTGTCGTCGACGGTCTGGTCGAGGTCGGCGGCGGGCGCGGCCTGGGTGACGCGGGCCTTTGACGACTGCACCAGGTCGCCCGGAGGCGGGGCGTTGGGGGCTCCACAGGCGGTGCTCAGCGCGACGGCAGACACAGCGGCGAGGAGTCGGATTCTCATGGCTCCGCCCTGTGCATGTTCGGCACCAGTCGCGACACCAGCCGCTTCGCGCGGTTGCAGCGGATACGACGCGCACGCCTTGCCGTCGGGCCTCAGGTTTCCATGCCCTGACATCGATGCCGTGATCTGGGGGTCCCGTGCTCAGCGAGGCCCGACGAACGCGGCGAAGCGGGGCGGGTTCGGCGATCGGCAGGCGGTGACGATCTCTTCGAACGACCGAGGTGCGCCCCGGCTCACCAGGTCTTCGACGAGGCACCCGAAGGCGCGCACCTCGATGCCTTCCACGCCGGCGCGCGTCGCGTCATCGAGCCCCTCGAGCAGGCTGGCGGCGCCGAAGTCACCGACCAGCGCGTGCCCGTGCGCGTCGACGCGGGTGTTGTGGGCGTAGAGATCGCCGTGGCTGATGCCGCGCGCGTGCAGGTGGGCTCCGACCGAGGCCACGCCCTGCACGATGCGGGTGGCTTGCGCGGAGTCGAGCCGCAGGTCGTCGGGCATGACGTCGCGGGTGCACGACTCGAAGTCGGGCGGGTCCCCGAGCGCGCGGAACCCGGGGGGGATCAACGAGAGCACCAGCGCCTCGGCTCCTTCCGGGTGGTCGACCACGCGCCCCACCACGCCCACCAGGTGCTCGTGGGCGCCTGCCAGCAGGCTCGCGGCCACCTCGTCGTCCGGCAGCCCATCGGAGGTCACCGCGCCCTTGAAGACCTTCACCGCGACCTGCACGCCGGTCTGGCGAACGGTGGCGCGCGAGATGACCCCCGAGGCCCCCGAGCCGAGCACCTCGTGAAGCGTGAGCGAACTCCACGCGATGGGCGTCACTTCGACAGGCGGCCGGACGCAGAAGGGGTTGCCCGCCCAGGCGAACCACGCGAGCCGCGGCAGGGTGAGGAGCTCGTGGGGAAAGCGCTCGAGCCGGTTCGCCGACACGCGCAGCAGCTCGAGGTTCGTCGCGTTCGGGAGTGACCTCGGCAGGCTGCGCAGCCGATTCCCCGCGAGGGCCAGCTTCTGGAGCCGCGGCCGCGCGCCGAGCGACTCGGGCAACGACTCGAGCAGGTTGTCGGTGAGGATCAACCAGCGCAGCCGGGGCGGCAGGGCGTCTTCGTCGACTCGTTTCAGCAGGCAGGACTTGACGCCCACGAGCTCGAGTTGCGGGCACTGCCCGAGCACCCGTGGAAACACCTCGATCGGGTTGTGCGAAAGGAAGAGTCGTTTCAGCGCGCGCAGTTGCGCGAAGTCGTCGGGCAGCAACGTGAGCTGATTGCCCGAGAGGTCGAGCTGCTCGAGCGTGTCTCGGTGTGCGAACACCTCGGGCGGTACCGAAGCGAGCCCGGCGTTCTTGAACGAGAGTGCCTTCACGATGCCTTGCTCCTGGGCGGCCTGGGCCCGGAGTCGTAGTGACTCGCGAGAGCCTGTCTCCCTCCCCCCGCTTCGCAGGCGGGAGCTGTTGCCGCCGCCATTCGCTGGACTCAGCGGCCGTCAGCGCGGGTAGTTCGCCGCCAGCTCCGCGTTCACGAGGTCGACGAGCTGCGGGTAGCCCCAGGTCGGCAGCGGCTTGCCGTTCACGAAAAACTCGGGCGTCGCCTTCACGTCGACGGCGCGCAGATCGGCGATGTCCTGGTTGACGGCCTGCACGGTCGCGGGATCGTTCGCGTCGCGATTGAGCCGCTCGAGATCGAGGCCGGCCGCCGCGAGTGTCGGCAGCAGCAGATCGGGTCTCGCCTGGTGCTCCACTGTCCAGCGCTGCTGGCTGCCGTACATGGCCTCCAGCGTCTCCCAGAACTTCCCCTGCTGGATCGAGGCGTGGAGCAGCCGGACGATGCCCTCCGACCCCGGGTGCAGGGGCGCGTAGCGCAGGACGAGCTTCACCTGGCCCGGGTGCGAGTCGACGAGCTGCTTGAGCATCGGCGAGAACTGCGCGCAGGTCTCGCATGCGGGATCGGTGAACTCGCTGATGACGACCTTCGCGTCCGGCGCGCCGAGCACCTGCGAGTGGGCCCGCACGAACGCCGTCGCGTTCTGCTGCGCGACGATGGTGCGCTGCCCGGACTGCTGCTGCCGGTAGACCACGCCTCCGACGATGAAGGCGGTGACGATGGCGACGGCCGCTGCGACAAAGACGAGGCGCTGCTTGTTCACGGAGTTCTCCGCTGGAGGATGACGAGAAGGGTGAGCAGGGCCGAGAAGCCCAGCAGGGACAGCAGGGGGATCGACACGAAGCCGAAGAGGTCGAGGTTGCGCGCAGAGCAGGAGACGCCCTCGCTGCACGGCACGAGCTGCTCGGGGACGAGGCCGAAGTAGACGAGGTTGTGGTAGGCGGCGACGAGCCAGCCGGCGCCCGTGAGCGGCAGCGCGTAGCGGACGGCGCGCGGGTCGAACGGGAAGAGCCCCACCGGCAGCAGCAGCACCAGCGGGAAGAGCGCGATGCGCTGGTACCAGCAGAGCACGCACGGCGGCAGGTCCATCACGGTGCTGAAGAACAGGCTGCCCGCCGTCGCGAGGCTGGCCAGCAGCCAGCAGGTGAACAGCAGCGTCCAGCTCGAAGAAGCGGAGGCTGGGGCTGCGGTGTTCACGCCCCCGCATCGCGCGCGCGCAGGAGGCTGTCAAGGTCGTCTCCGAACCCCGAACGGGAGGGCACGCCGAAGCGGGACTGAACGATTCGGCTTCTGTGCACGCGGCGCCGCGCGCAGGCTTCTTCGCGATGACGACCCCTGAGGCGCTCCTCGACGAAGCCTTGTCGCTCCGCGGTTGTCACTTCGAGGCGCTCCACCATCTCCCTCCCGGCCTGCGCACGCTGCGGTTGGTGTCGTTGAACGCCGAGAACCCCGAGGCGCTGGCCCGGTTCGTCGAGCTCGAGGCGCTGGTCGTGGACGTGCTGCCGCTGACGCCGACCCTCATCGCCGTCATCGCGGGGCTTCCGCGACTTCGCGCCCTCATGGTGTGCAGTGACCGTTTGCCGCTCGGCGCGTGGTCAGGGGGCTTTGGGGCGCTCGAACTCCTGTGGCTGCCGCACCTCGACGTCGACCTGGCCGTGCTCGAGCGCTTCCTCCGCTCGCCGCCGCTGCTTCGGGTGTTGCGGGTGGCCGATGCGCAGCTCGCGGTCCTCCCTTCCTTCGTGGTCGAGCTGACGAACTTGCGTGAACTCGACCTCTCGGGCGTCCCCATCTCGGACGAGGCGCTGGGCACGCTGCGTCGTGCACGGCCAGATTTGGTGGTGCGTACCAGCCCGGTCAATCTCGGCTGGAAGCCCGGCATCAAAGGAGTCCTCCGGGTGCCCGACGGCTTCGCGGTGGACGAGGTCCCTCCGACCGGGGGGTGGATCAGCGGCTTCGAGGTCTCGCTGGTGAACCGCCAGGTGACGGTGACCTCGCGGTGGCAGGAGACGCCGGCCGACGCGCCCGATTTCCAGGAGGCCATCGCCGGCCCCTTCGCGGTGGAGGCCTTCATTCGCGAAGGACCACCGATCGAGCTCAGGCCGTGGGATCGCTCCAGGCTGAGACTTCAGCTGGAGCGCAGGCTGGTGGGAGCGGGCTGAGTGTCAACGGCGTCGACGCACGTGCGCATCGACGGGCCAGCGCGGCGACGTCTTGGGCGTGTCGCTCTTCGCGCGGGTGCACGACGAGCGAGGACGGGTCGCGATTCCGGGCCGCTGCGGCGCACCCAAAGCGGATGGACGCCGGTCCTCTTCAATCGGCGCATTCGCGGGAAGATTCGTTCGCGCGGGATGCGGCCGATGCCACCAGGAACTGCGACACGGGCGGTGCGCGGCGGGCGAAGGGGCGCACTCCGGTGCTCGCCTCGAGCAGGCCCCTCATCACGCGCGTTTCTTCACCAGGGCGCTCGGCGACGGGCGCGGGTCTCCCGACGCATCAACTTTGTTGACACTCTGCGGGGTCGCTCGGCCGCCCGACTCGTTGCGCGTCAACAAAGTTGATGCGTGCGGAGCCCCTTGCCCCCCGGCGTCCCAGCTTGCGTGCCTCGTGCTCGTGGTCGCGAGGCTCGCTCGGTCGGGGCAGGGGCTGAGCCCTTCCCTCGACTGCCTCGCTCAGCGCAGGCAGGTCCCAGCTCGCTCCTTGCCGTAGCTGCATCAACGAAGCCTTCAGTCCGACCTGATCACTGCGTCAGTCCCGGGCACGACGAAGGGCAAGGGTTCCCAGCGTCGAAGTCCGAACAATGCTTTTCAGCGAGGCAGAGCGGGCATTCGTCGTACCTGATTCCAGCGCACTTCGGCAAAGCGGCCCCCTCGACGCAGTTGAGCCGGTTCGCGGCGGCCTGCTGACCGCAGGCCAGCAGGGTCTGGCATGAGATGTCGCACGCCTCAGCACGAGTGCGGCCGCACGCCGAACCAGTCATGACGCCCAGCGCCAGGGTGAGAAGGCGAGCGGCAGTGTGCGCGCACAGCGGAAGCCGTGGAACCCTCCAGGGTCGCGTTCCATTCGAGCGGTGCGTCACCAAACCCCATTCGCGTACTCAACCACGACCGTGCGTCCGCTGACGACGGATGGGGAGGTAGAGCACAGGGTCGTCGCACGACGTCTCCGTTGCTCGGAGTGCCATCGCTGGTTTCGCCGGCGCACAGCGCGCGAGCCTGACGCTCGATCCGCAATTCGATGTGAAGGAGGCCGCCTCTACGCCGACGTTCAGGGTCTCGCTCGCCCCTCTCCTCGCTTCCGCAGCGAGAGGGGGATCTGCGGGCCCTCATCGACCCACTGCGCGTCCTCATCGACCCACTGCGCGTCCTCATCGGCCCACTGCGCGTCCTCATCGGGCCACTGCGCGTCCTCATCGGCCCCCTGCGCGTCACCACCGGCCTGCGCGTCCTCATCGGCCTCCTGCGCGTCACCGCTGGCCCCCTGCGCGTCACCACCGGCCCCCTACGCGTCACCACCGGCCCACCGCGCGTCACCGCAGGCCCAGTGCGCGTCACCGCCGGCCGACTGCGCGTCACCGCCGGCCCACTGCA
>JBBRUE010000327.1:0-7422 GCA_038248085.1 Myxococcales bacterium
GACGTGGTCGACCTTCGCGAAGCCGAACTTGTTCTTCCCGCCCTTCGGCGTCGCGTGGGCCACGAAGCCCGGGTACTGCGCCGCGTAGCCATCGCGCTGAATGAAGCGGAACGTGGTGTTGCCGAACGGCGTGGTGATGCTGAAGAACGCCAGCTTTCCGCCCGCGTCGTCGGTGTAGCGCTGGATGGCGTCGTCGATGATCGTCCCGCCGCGCGCCTCCAGCAGCTTCATCGTCTTCTCGACGTCCTTCACCAGGAAGTTGAGCGTGCCCACACCCTCGGGGTGCTTCTGCAGCCAGCGCCACGCGCGGCCGCCTTCACCGACCGGCGCCGAGCAGATCAACGTGACGTCGCCCGCGTTGAAGACGACCGAGTGCTGCCGGCCGCGCCTGGTGAGATCGGCGCTCGACTCGCCCGTCTCCGCGAAGTCCATCAGCTCCGTGTAGAAACGGCGCGTACGCGCCATGTCGTGGACGTACCAGTGCACCGACTCCAGCTTGATGATTTCGAGCGATTCCATGGGGGCTCCTTGGGGAGGCGGTGATCAGGCCGGGACGGCGTCAGGTTGGTTCTCGGGGCGCGCCGCTCGCACGAAGTCGAGCGTCAGGCAGTGGGTCTCGACGCGCACCAGGGTCGGCACGCGCGCGGGGTCGACGGACGCGAAGCGGCGGGCGCCGTAGAGCTGCGGCACGAGGCACGCGTCAGCGAAGGTGAACGAATCACCGAGGAGGAACTGGCCGGCGGTCTCCTTCGCCATCGCCTCGAGCGCGTCGAGGCCGGCGCCGATCCACTTCTCTGCCCACGCCTTCGGGTCGCCCTGCAGCGTGTCCTTCACGTGGTTGATCACCTGCAGGTTGTGCAGGGGCTGGATGCCGGAGTTCACCACCTCGACCATCGCCCGCATGCGCGCCCGCTCGAGCAGCGTCTTCGGGAAGAGGGCGGGGGTGGGGTAGCGCTCCTCGAGGTACTCGACGATGGCCACCGACTGGGGGATCAGCACCGTCTGGCCGCCCTCGACCGTCTCCAGCACTGGCACGCTGTGCCACGGGTTTCGGGTGACGTGGGTCGCGTCGTGCTGTTCGCCCTTCACGAGGTTCACCGCGACGTACTCGAAGGCGATGCCCTTGAAGCCGAGGGCCAGCCGCACGCGGTAGCTCGCCGAGGAGCGCCAGTAGTTGAAGAGTTTCACGGGGAGCGGGAGATCTCAGCGGCCTTGCGGCAAGTCAAGGCACGAACCGTGGCCCAATGCGTCACGGGTGCGGGTAGCGTGGCGAGGTGCTCCGCCTGTTCCTGCTCGCGTGGTGTGTGGCTGTGCCGGTGGCCCTCGCCGCGCCGAAGAAGAAGCGGCCGCCCCCGCCGCCCAAACCGGTGGCCGCGGAGGTCGAGATCAAGCGCGTGCTCGACGGCACCCAGGACCAGGTCAGCAGCTGCGTGATCCACGGGCTCGAGCCGGGCGCGAAGGTGTGGACCCAGGTGGTGCGGCTCAAGGTGGTGGTCAACGGGGTGGGGCAGGTGCTGACGCTCGGGGCCGTCCTCGATCCCGAGAACGGCAACGCCGCGAAGACGAAGGCCTGCATCGAGGCGGTGCTCAAGGCGGCGACCTTCCCCACCACCCACGCGCCGATGGTCACCGTCGAGCGGGAGTGGACCTTCGCCATGCAGTGAGCGCGCGGCTCAGAAGTCCGAGCAGCAGCGGAAGCCGGTCGAGTAGTCCCAGTGGGTCACGTTGTGCGCGGTCGTCACGTACAGGCAGCCGTTCCCGTTGAGCACGGTGTCGACGTAGAAGCCGCCGCGGAACGTGCCGTTCGGGTCCGCCGTCCACTCGTGCAGGTTCCCCATCATGTCGAAGAGACCGTCTTCGCTGACGCAGCCCGGGTTGGCGCCGGTGAGATCGAGCCCCGGCTGGAGCTGGTTCAGGCAGGGGCTGTCGATGTGGCTGTAGATCCACGTCGCGCTCGTCCCGTAGAGCTCGATCGCCGGGTGCACGCTGCGCGCGTCGTTGCACACGCCCGGCCTGCGCGTGGTGCCGTAGGGGTAGGTGGTGCCCGTCGAGCCGCTGCACGCGCGGAGCCACTCGGCGTCGGTGCACAGCCGCTTGCCCGCGCCGCTGCACGCCGCCGCTGCCTGGAGCTGCGTGACGTAGCCCTGGGGTACGGCGCCGCGGACCGACTGCGCGCGGAGCACGTGGGTGCCGGGGTTCACGTAGGGCGACCAGGGCCGGGTGGTGCCGCCGTCGAGCACTTCGAGGATCGACGCTTCGTACGGGTCGACGCAGAACGTGGTGACGCGGATCATGCCGGTGAACACGCAGCCGCCGTCGCCCGGGTTCGGCGTCAACCCGAGGTTCGGTTGCTTCACGTCGTTGGGATCGCAGCTGTTCGCGTAGCGCGGCGTGCAGCACTGGATGTTCGACGCGCCGGGGCACTGGCCGGCGGTCGGCGTGCGCGTGCCGTAACACTGGGCGACGTCCATGCAGGTGCCGGGGAGACCGGCGGCCGTACAGAAGACCGCGCCTGCATCCAGGTTCGCTCCCGCGTCGGGAGCTCCTCCATCGGGCTGACCTGCGTCGGGACGTCCGGCGTCGACCTCGCCTGCATCGACTGCACCCGCATCGAGCACGCCGGCATCCGTGACGCCCGCGTCGACCAGGCCGGCATCTGCGTCGGGCGTGCCGCTGTCTTCATCGGACGGCGGCGAGCCACACGCAGCGAGGAGACACAGCAGGATCGCCTGGCGCCTCATCGGCCCTTGAACACCGGCTCACGCTTCTCGATGAACGCGCCGATGGCCTCCTGCAGGTCTTCGCTGGGGAAGAACGCCGCGTTCCACCACGACACCGCGTCGAGGCTCAGGGCCGCGTCGCGCTCGCTCGAGAAGTTCATCACCTGCTTGATGCCCTGCACCGTCAGCGGCGGGTTCCTCGCGATGCGCCCGGCCATCGCGCGCGCCGCGGCCATCAGGGTGGCGTAGGTGTCGAACACTTCGGTCACCAGGCCCAGTCGTTGCGCGCGCGATGCCTCGACGTCGTCGCCGGTCAACGCCAGTTCACGCGCGACGCCCTGGCCCACGATGGCCGGCAGCCGCGCCAGGGTCCCCACGTCGGGGACGATCGCCAGCTTCACCTCGCGCACCGAGAACTTCGCGTTCGCCGCCGCGAGCCGGATGTCGCACGCGGTGATCAGATCGACACCGCCGCCGATGCACCACCCGTGCACCGCCGCGATGACCGGCTTGCGGCACGCCGCGACCGCGTTGTGCGTGCGCTGCATCTTCTTCACCGTCGAGAGGAAGCGCGTGCGCAGCGTGGCGTTGGCGTCGGGGGCCATCAACTCTGCGAGGTCGGCGCTCATCGCCGCGAGGTCGAGCCCGTAGCTGAAGTGTTCGCCGGGCGTGTGCAGCAGCACCACCCGCACCGCCTCGTCGGCGTCGAGCTGCTCGAAGAGCCGGGGGAGCTGTTCCCAGTAGTCGGGGCCCATGCGTTGACCCTTGCCGGTGACGGTCAGCGCCAGCTCCGCCACTCCGTCTTGCACCGTCACCGCGCCACACGAATACGAGTATCCGCTCATGGCGCGCATGCTGCTCGGGTCGCCGCGCAATGTCAGCCGGGCTGCGACGGCGGGACTCCGCTCACTCCTCCCGGGCCCGCTCCAGTGCGTTGCGGCCCGTGGCGCCAGTCTTCGCCGAGAGGGTCTCCTCGAGCGCGTGCGCGCCGGCCCCGAAGGTCGCCGCGACGGCGTACTCGGTGGCCATGTGAGCGCCCGCCTTCACGAATCCGTCCGCCATGTGCTTGGCGGCCGGCTCTGCGAGGCTGCCGACGACGCCGTGGAGGGCATGGTTCGCGAGCCCCGCCGTCGCCGTGCTGAGAGCGGCTTCTCCGGTCTTGATCAGGGCGCGCGTCTGCGCCTCCTCGCCGGCGCCCGCCTTCATCGTTCCCGCAGACTCACCGGCCTTCGCGGCGTCGATGCCGTGCCACGCCTCGAGCACGCCGGGCGCCTCCATCGCGACCGAGGTCCCGACGACGAGGCCCGTCCCGAGGCTCAGCAGCCCACCGGTGACCCCACCGGCGACGACGAGACTCGCGAGCTTCACGGCGTCGATCTTGTCTTGCTCGAATTCGCCTTCCTCCTTGACGGCGTCGATCTGCGCGGCGAGTACGCTGCCCTCCCGAATACCGGCGGCCTCCTTGAACAGCGGGCCGACATCCTGCTCGGCGAGCGCTCTGAAGAGGGTGGGACGACCGTGTGCCTCCATCTTCTTTGCCTCCTGGTGAAGCAACGCAGCTCGCTCCTTGAGGGCCCCCGCGAGTTGCTCAGGCGTGACGCTGGCCGCATCGGGCTCGAGCCCAAGTGCCGCCCTCAGATCACGCCCCGAGGCGTCGCCTGCCCTCGCCGTGAGCCGCTGGGCGAGCTCGCCGACTGCCTTCGGATCAGCTGCGCTCTTGTCGAAGGACTTCGCGGCGTCTTCGAGCATCGTGGTGGCGAGGTGCTGGAGCCTGGGCGCCGCGCGCTCGCGGAGTGATTCGGTCAGCTGGCCCATGAAGTACTGATTGAGCGCCTCGAGGTCCTTCGCGGAGCACTGCGGCCAGGCCTTCTTCACCTGCTCCTGCACCACCGCACGAACCTCGCTCGCGGGCATCCTGGCCAGGGCACCGTTGAGGCCCGGCTCACGCAGCGCCGTGCCTACAGCACCGAACGCGACGTCCTTCAGCTTGAACTTCGTGTTGCCAAAGAACGCGATGGGGTCGGGGAACCGGGCCGAGAGCTTCGAGAGCGGCTCCTGGAGAACGCCGAGGGCCTTCCGATCTGCCGTCTCACGCCGCATCTGCGCCTCGAGCTCGCGGCCATGGTTCACCGCCTCGGCGAACACCGGCCCGTCGAACGAGAGTCCCTTGTGCGGAGCCCAGGCCTCGACCTGGCTGCTGGCCGGGTGCGGTTTCTTCGCTGGCGAGGTGATGGGCTCGCTCTCCGCTTCGGAGAAGTTCACTTCGATCGGGTTCGGCGAGGCACTTCCGACGGGGCGGGACATGAAGGCTCCTTGAAGAGGGGGATCAGCAGAAGACGCGGATGGCGAAGAACAGGGCGCTCACAGCCACGGAGACGAAGAGGATGAGGGCCGACTTGAGGTCGCGCAAACGACGCTCGCGCCGGGCATAGGGCTCAGCGATCTCGAAGAACGGAGGAGACTCCGCGAGCGTCGTCCAGGTGCCCCCGAGCAGGATCAGGTCCGTCGTCTGAAGCTGGCGCGCCTCGAGCCGCGCGACGATCTGTTCGGCTGAGAGCCGCAGCTCGACGGCGCTGATCTCGTAGACCGCGCCGGCGTAGGCAGCCCCGTTCCCGAACCCGTCGAGATACTGGCGGCTTTCTCTCTGCTCGAAGTCGGGGCTACCGGTCTTGCTGAGCTTTCGAACGACGAAGGATTGGAGGGGCATGGCGTGCCCGGTGAGCACCCTCCGTGCCACGCGAAGCCCCTGAAATGACGAGAGAGGGCCGCGACCGACCGTCTCTTTCGGGTCCGTCGCGTTCGATCAGCACCGCATGGCGAGGGCTCACGCCAGCGCGTGGTAGACGTGCTGCACGTCGTCGTCCTGCTCGAGCGCGTCGATCATCTTCAACACCTCCTGGGCCTGATCTTCCGGGAGCTCGATCGGTGTCTGCGCCACGTACTCCGACTGCGCCGAGATGACGTTGAGCTTGCGCGCTTCGATCGCCGCCTGGAGCTTGCCGAAGTCGTGGAAGCCGCAGCGGGCGATCAACAACTTCTCGCCCTTCTCGCCGGTCCCTTCGCCGAACTCCTCGAGGCCGTGGTCGATGAGCTCCAGCTCGAGCTCGTCGGGGTTGATGCCGGCCGGGTCGAGACGGAAGACGCCCATGTGCTTGAACATGAACATCACGCTGCCGACGGCGCCCATGTTGCCGCCCCAGTCCTTGAAGTTCACCCGCACGGTGGCCACGGTGCGCACCACGTTGTCGGTCGCGCACTCGACGATGACCGGCACGCCGTGCGGCGCGTAGCCCTCGTAGATCACGATCTCGTATTCCTTCACGTCGAGCCCGGCGGCGCGCTTGATCGCCGCGTCGACCTTTTCCTTGGGCATGTTCACCGCGCGTCCGTTCTGCAAGGCGCGGCGCAGGGCGGGGTTCGTCGACTCGGCGCCGCCCGCCTTCACGGCGATGGCGATCTCCTTGGCGACCCGGGTGAAGGCCTTCGCCATCTTGTTCCACCGGGCGAACATGCTGTGCTTGCGGGTCTCGAAGATGCGTCCCATGCACGCGCTCTTACCGGAGTCGCCGTCCGCCGTCGCCGCCGTCAGAGCGCGTCTTTGCCCTCGTAGAAGAGGAACGGGTCGATGCTGGGGGTCACGCTCTCCGCGCGCAGGTCGCGGGCGCAGGCCGTGCCGTACACCACCCGGTACCCCTCACCGTTGGCGAACTGCGCCGACGCGATGCGGCCTCCCTCGTCCCAGGTGAAGTGGCCGTCGAGCGACGCGTCACCGACCTTCATCTCGATCAGCCGGTCCCGGTCGTCCCACGCGAAGGACGCGGTGCCGTTGAAGGCCGACACCAGCCGCCCGCGCGCGTCCCAGGTGAAGCGCGTGGTGTCGTCGCCCCGGGTGTACGCGCTCAGCCGCGCGGCGTCGTCCCAGGTGAAGGCCACCCGGAAGCTGCTGCGGCTGGCGACGGCGGTGCCCTTGAGCCCGACGCGCCGAACGTCGATCGACTGGAGCCGCTCCTTCGCCCAGGCATAGGTGCGCACCTCGGTCTGCAGCGTGGCGGTGCGGTCCCGGAAGGTCTGCACCCGGCGGGCGCGGTGACCATCGGCATAGGCGTAGCAGAGGCGCAGCTGGAAGCCGGCGTCACCGGTGGTGGAGGTCACGTCAGCGGTCGCCGGCACGCCCGCGTCCCCCGCGTAGGTGAGCACGGTGTGCGCGCGTTGATCGACCGGCGCTTCGATGACCTCGGCGAGTGCGGGGCGCCAGGTCGGGCTCCAGTCCGAGGCCCCGGCGCTCGCGCTGAAGCACCGCGTCTGCTCGCGGAGCCGACGCGCACCGTCGTAGCGAAACGCCGTCACCGCTCCCGCGTTGGCCGACAGGGTGAGCTCTTCGCGCACGAGGAGCCCATCGACGAAGACCAGGCGGTCGGTGCTCCGGCCTGAACGCGCGTCGAAGCGTTCGACCACGCACGCGTTGCCCAGCGTGGCCTCGACGGCCGGCGGGCACTCGACGGGGGACCCGGTGGCGGGCGCGACGCACTCGACGGGGATGCTCTTGAGCAGCGCGGCGAGCTCCTCTTCCGGCGTGGGCGGGACGGGGGCGGGCGCCGGGGCCGTCTTGCAGCCGCCAACCACGAGCAACGAGAGGAGGAGCACGGACCGCATGGGGCGCCGATATCACCGAACGATCGATTCCCCTCTCCCGCTTGCGGGA
>JBBRUE010000328.1:0-7421 GCA_038248085.1 Myxococcales bacterium
GCCGCGTGGCCCGGGGGTGCGCGAGGAGCGTCGCGTTGGGGCAGGCCTGCATCAGCGCCGAGGCCCCGCCCGCGTGGTCGAGGTGCACGTGGGTGACGATCACGTACTTCACCGCCTGGGGCGACAGCTTCTCCCGGGCGAGCGTGGCGAGGAGCTTCGGCACCGCGAGCGTGGTGTTGGCCTCGATGAAGGCCACCTCGCCCTTTTCTTCGCGGAGGTACGACGCCGCGAGCTGCGGCATCACGTAGTCACAGTCGATGGTGATGAGGCGAGACATGGCTCAGCTCCCTTCGACGCGATTCGAGCCGACGTCGAGCAGTTTCGTCACTTGCCCTTCTCGAAGAGCATCTTCTTCTCGCGGTCCGTCGCCACCCGAACGCCGAGCAGCTCGGCGCGGATCAACCGACCCGCCCCCCAGTCTTCCGAGCCGCCGCCGAAGGACAACGTCTCGCCCGCGGCCTTCTCGCTCACCTTGGCGACCTTCTTCACCTTCCTGTCGATCTCTGCCTTGCCCAGGGTGAAGGCCACGCGCGCCGAGAGGCCGAAGCGGTTCTTGTCGTTGAACTCCTTGGCCTCGGTGAGCGACTTGATCGCCAGGTCGAAGTGCAGCGGCGGTGCCATCCACACGTTCTGGGTGATCTCCGCGCCTTCCTTGGCCGCCGAGTTGCCCGGGTCGCCGGCCTTCGCGTCGGTCCACGCGAGGGCGATGCGGCCGATGGAGTCGGTGCAGTCGATGGTGCCGAAGGGCTCGATGCCGAACTTCCCGTTGGGCGCGTCGTAGGCCGAGAGCGGCACCTGCGTCGGCCCGCGCAGCTTCACCAGGTACTTCTTGCTGCGCACGGCCTCGGCCAGCTCCTTGCGCTTCGCCGCGTTGGCCTTCTTCTCCTCGGGCGTGGCCCCCGGCACCTCGCCGGTGGGGAAGAGCGCCCAGAAGCCCTCAGGGCACGGCCCGTCGGGGAGGAGCACCGTCGCCTGGGTGTCGTCGTAGGGCGCGTCCAGCTTGATGACCTCCGCCGGGAGCGCCTCGAGCTTCTCGTCCTTGTCCTTCTTGGCCTTCGCGTCGGCCTCCTTCTTCTTCTGCAGCGCCGCGAGCTGTTCCTGCGCCCGCGTCGTGCTGCTGCTCTTGCCGGAGCACCCGCACAGCATCACCACCAGGGAAGAGACCAGGAGTCGTCGCATGGACGTAGGAGTGTGGCGCACCTCCCTGCCCACCTCCACCGTGTTGGTGGAACGCGTGACGAGGCTGGTGTTTGCTCCGCCCGCACATGTCGCGACGTCTGCTGCCGCTGCTGCTCCTGCTCTCGTGCGCCACGCCCACCGCGGTGGCCCCCCGCGAAGACGCCACCGGGGAGGCGAAGGACCCCGCGACGGGCAGCGACGACCTCGCGAAGGCGTGGGACCGCGAACCCGAGAAGACCGCCCCGGCGCCGGTGCGCCCGCCTGAACCGCCCCCGGTCGATCGTGCGCTGGGGTTCAAGACCGCGCTGGCCGACGCCCAGGCCGCCCTGAAGGGCAAGCGCCTCGACGACGCGCGCACCGCGGCGCAGCTCGCCGTCACCGCGGCGGCGTCACTCGAGGGAGAAGCCCGGCTCGCTGCTCACCAGCTCGCCTTCAAGATCGAACAGGCCGCGGGTGCCGCCGGGTCCGCCGAGGCCGCCGCCGTCGCGTGGCGCCTCGCGTGTGGCCCGGAGAAGCTCGACGCCTGCCGCGGCGCAGCCCTCGCCGCGCTGAGCTCGGCCGCGAAGCTCAAGGGCGCCGACAAGAAGCGGGCCCGGCAGGCGCGCGAGCTGCAGGACGCCGAGGTCTGCGCGGTGAAGGCCGAGAAGGCCGTGAAGCCCAACCCCTGCGAGCCCGCCGCCCTCCACCTCGCCCGCGCGGAGAAGGACCTGCTCCTCGCGCAACGGGTGCTGCTGGGCCAGGCGCTGCGCGAAGAGAATGAGGGGAGACAGGCCGCGCTGGTCGAGAAGGCGGAAGGGGCCTGTGACAAGCCCCAGTGCGGCGGCTTGCGGCGCCGGGCGCTGGGCAAGCTCATCGCGCTGGCCCGCGCGGCCAACGACACCGACGGCGCCGTGAAGCTCGCGCTGCGCGAGGTGGCGGTGATCGCCGCTGCGCTCCCCGAGGACGGCCGGGCGTGGGCGCGCACCGCGATGCTCGACCAGACCTGCGTCTCCTTCGACACCGCCCACGGCGCCGGGAGCTGCCGCGCGCTCGAGAAGAAGAGCCTCGGCCGGTGGACCTTCCACGACTACAGCCGCGAGCCGGCCGGGCCGTCGCTGTCGGCTGACCAGGTGCGCACCGTCAACGAGCACTTCGCGCCGCTGCTCCAGGAGTGCCTCGCGGAGCAGGCCCGCCGGATGGTCCCCCCCGACGCTCAGCGCTTCGAGGTGCGCTGGGTGGTCTTCAACGATGGGCGGGTGGGCGAGGCGCACCTCCGCAAGGACCTCGACGAGTCGTCGATCGCGAAGTGTTTCCGCGCCCAGTTCCCCGGGTGGCGCTACCCGCGCTTCGACGGCGAGTTCCAGCACGTCGAGCAGAGCTTCACCGTGACCGCGGTCGAGCGCCGGGCCGTTCGCTGACGGCCCGCCCCCGTGGTAACAGCCTCCGCCCGATGCGCGCGCTGCTGATCAGTTCCGTCCTCCTGCTGACCGCCTGCGGCCGGGTGTGCCCGCGCGAAGAGTCCCTCACCGGCCTCGACGGTGGCGCGGTGGCCTGCGTGCTCAACACCGACTGCCCCCGTCCCTCGAGCGTGTTGGTGTGCGGCCAGAACGAAGACCAGCTCCGCGACTGCATCGCCTGCAACTTGAACCGCTGCGTGCGCTACCGGCCCGAGGCGTGCCGCCCGTGAGACGCCTCGCCTTCGTGCTGGTGCTGGCGCTGACCGCCTGCCGCAAGGACGACACCCCGGCGCACCTCGAGCGGGCCCGCGCGGCGCTCTTCGCGCAGAAGCCCGACGTCGCGCTCTCGGAATACAAGCTGGCCCTCGACCTGCTCGAGCGTGACGCCTCGCCGCAGGCCAACCTCTACCGGGCGCGCGCGCTCCGCGGGGCTGCCGACCTCTACGCCTTCGCGCTCGACGATCCCAAGCGCGCCGTCGAGGTCTACCGCGAGCTGATCACCGTATGCCCCGAGGCCCCCGAGACGCTCGAGGGCCGGCTGCACCTCGCGGGCCTGCTGTGGCACCAGTTCCGCGACCTGCGCGGCGCCATCGCCGAGTACACCGCCGCGCTCGCGCGCAACCCGCCCCAGTCGGCCGAGCTGTCCTTCACCGTGGCCAAGCTCTACTTCGAGCTGCAGGACTACTCGCAGTGCGAGCTGGAGGCCGCGAAGGTCGCGCAGAAGTTCGAGACCAGCGTCTACGTCGACGACGCCCTCTACCTCCGTGGCCAGGCGCTCACGATGATGGAAGGCCGCAAGCCCGACGCCCAACGCGTGTTCCTCGACCTGCTCGATCGCTTCCCCGAGTCCGAGCTCCGCGCTCACGCGCTGCTCGAGCTGGGACGCCTCAAGGCCGACGCCGGTGAGCCCGAGAAGGCCATCGAGCTGTGGATCGAAGCGCTCAAGTCGCACCCCACGCCCCAGGCGGTGCAGCAGCAGATCGCCCTCGTGCGCGGCCGCCTGCGCGCCACCACGCCCCACCAGGTCGGCGACGCGGTGAGCGCCTTCGACTGGGACAAGTACCCGGTCTACGAGAACCACGCCGGCGAGGGCGTCGGCGTGGTGCCGGCCAAGCCCGCGAAGACGTCGGCCGAGGCCGTAGGCGGCACCCCGGAAGAAGCCAAGCGCGAGGCCCAGATGCCCGCAGAACACGCCGAGCCGACCAAGACGCCCTGACCGGGTTCCAGAGCGGACTACACTCCGCGCCATGCGATGGCTCCTGGCGGCAGTGGCAGCAGTCGTGGTGACCGGTTGTGCCGGCTTCAAACCCGTCGAGCGGAACGCGTGGCGGCTGGTCTACGTCGACTCCGCGCGCCGTGACCCCGAGGCGCCGCGCGAAGTCATTCCCCGCGAAGACTCCGACGCCGAGGTCGCCCAGGGCGTCCGCCGCGGCTGGGAGCCTCCCCTCGGCTTCACCTTCCCCCTCCTCCACGAGGTCGACGCGGTGGGCCTCAAGGTCGGCGAGGTGCAGGGCTTCCGCGTCGACGAGGCCACCGAGGCCGAGCTGTTCGTCGACGGCGACGGCGTGCAGCTCTACTGGGGCCCGATGGAGAAGAAGGACGGGTGGAACGTCGACACTGACGTCACCACGCGCGAGTCGGCGCTCTTCCTCAAGGGCACGAAGCCGGGGAAGGCCATGGTGCGGCTCGTGCGCGGGCCGGCCACGAAGGACGTGCCGGTGACGGTGAAATGACGTGACGTGAAGCTGCGCCGAAGCCGGGCGCCTCCGCACGTCGCCGCTCGTCGCTGCGGTGCCCTGCCCTTGAGCGACCCCATGCATCGGTGCTGAGAAGCACTTTTCGCATTTCCTCAGGGGGAACCGTCATGCGTCGACTCGCTCTCGCGCTGTGCATCGCGACCGTCACCGGCTGCACCTGTCCCGGCACGAACCAGTGCCGGACGGGAGGAGCAGGCACGCTCGCCATCACCTCCACCGGTCTCCCCGACGGGGTGACAGGCACGCTCACCGTCGACACCTACGACTTCGCGCCACGGGACGTTGCGAGCTCGGGCATGACGTCCCTGCCTGCGGGCTTCACGGACGTGAACCCCGGCGTCGTCACCGTCGGGGGCGCCCGCGTGCGCTCGGCTTACGCCGGGACCGTCGATCTGCCCTCGTTCTGTCTCACCGCGGGGGGAACACAGCAGCTCAACGTGACGTGGACGAAGATCCCCACGAGCGATCGGCTGTGGACCACCACCAGCAACTCGCCCGCGCAGGTGGTGGGCTTCAATGCCTCTGCGCTGACCGCGAGCGCCACGGTGTCTGCCTCCGTCGCGTCGCAGGGGCCGGTGGGTGGCGCCGTGGCCTTCGACCCGGGAGGCAACCTCTGGGGTCTTGGCGCGACCACGGCAGACGCGACGCTGCTGCGCTTCCAGGCGTCGGTCTTCGCCACCTCGGGGACGGTGACGCCCGACACCCAGCTCGACTTCGGCCTCGGCTGCGTACCCGCGGCACGGGGGTTCGCCTTCAGCAAGGCGGGCGACCTCTACGTGAGTTCGCCGTGCCGCAACGCGGTGTATCGGCTCTCGGCTGGCGCGCTGGGCCCCGGCGCGCGGCGCACCGTGGCCCCGACGTGGAGCGTGACCGTGCAGGACCCCGCGGGCCTGGCCTTCGACGCCGCCGGCAATCTCTGGGTCGCCTCGCAGGGGAGCACGCGCCTGCTGCGCTTCGATGCCTTCGGACTCGCGGGCAGCACCGCGCCATCGGCCTCCACCGAGCTCGGCGTCTTCGCCACCGACGTCATGGGTGACACCTCGCGCTTCACGCCCTCGTGGCTGGCGTTCGACGCGAACGGCGATCTCTGGGCGAACGACTTCGGGTCGAACACGTTCTTCCGGGTCGCCGCTCCGCAGCTCTCGGGCACTGGCACGCGCGAGGTCCAGCCGGCGGTGCGCGTGGTGTCGGGCGTGCTCTCGGTCATCGAGGGCTTCCTCTTCGACGAGGGGGGTGGCCTGTGGAGCGCAGGGGCGCAGGGGCAGCTCTTCCGGCTCTCTCCCGCGCAGCTCGCCGTCAGCAGCACCGCCGGTGCGCCGACGCCCCCCGAGGTGACGCTCCAGAGCAGCGAGCTCGGCTCAGCGGCGAACCTCGCGATCTACCCAGCACCGGCGGCGCTCCCGCTTTGGCACGCCTTGCCCTGAACGAACTATCGAGTCGAGTCGCGCCCACGCTCAACGAATGGTGACCACCAACCGGTAGATGAACTGCGCCGGGGCGACGAGGCCGCTCGGTGAGCGCGTGACGCGCAGGTACATCACCTTCGGGGTGGTGCCCGGGTTGCGCGCCATGGTGAACGATTCCTGGGTGCTGACGCCGCCCAGCCCGTCGATGCGCGAGCAGTACCCCCGCCCGCCGTCGTCGTTGGTGACCAGCAGGTTCCCGGTGGCATCGAAGAGGGTCAGCGTGGGGTCGAGGTCGTGCGCCTCACAGGTCGCCTGGGCGCGATCGCCCTCCACCACCTCGACGCGCAGACCCTTGCCTGCCGGAACGGTGATGGAGAAGAAGTCGACGTCGGAGACGAGCTGGTGATCGCCCGAGACCCAGCCGTCCACCGTCCCGCCCAGGTTCGTCGACGCGGTGGCCAGCGTGTCGTTGACCCCGGAGCTGTTGGGCGGCTCGCTCTCGCTGCCCACGCTCTGGGGCAAGGTGAGCTCGAGGAAGTACCGATCGATGAGGGCGTCATTGCCCGACTCCTCGAGCTGCACGAACCAGGTCCCCGCGGCGAGCGGGAGCTGGAGCAGCACGCAGCCCCCCATGCCCGCGCTCGCGGTGTCCGCCACCACCGGCGTGCCGGCCGCGTCGAACAGCCGCAGCACCGTGCGCGTGGCGTCACAGTCGCCCGAGGTCCCGATGAAGGTCTCGAGGCGCACCACGGTGGGTGCAGCGAGGGTGAAGCGGACGACGTCGACGTCACCCACCGTGCCGATCGCGCCCCGCACCCGCGTGGTGGCGGTCACCTGCACCGGCGAAGCAGCCGCGAGCGTCACCGTGTCGTTGGGCTCGACCTCGTCGATGGCCAGCACGCGGCAGGTGTTGTTGCAGTCGTCGGTGTCGATGGTGTTGCCGTCGTCGCACTCCTCCACGCCGGGCGTCAGCGTGCCGTCGCCACACACGATGTTGGTGAAGCGCACCTGCAGCCCATAGAGCGGCACCACCTCGTCGTCGCCGTACTCCACGAGGTGCACGAAGACCGTGCGCCCGGGCAGCAGCGCGAGGGTGAGGCCCGGGCAGCGATCGGCCACGCCGTTGCGATCGTTGTTGTCGGCGATGAGTGCCCCATTCGCGCCACGCACGTTGAGCCCGAGATCGAGGCTCGTGCCGCAGGCGACCCCCGGGCCGAAGCCCGCCGCGCCGTTCCACACGTCGAGGCGCACCGACTTCGGGACCCCGGTGGTGTTGGTCAGCGCGAAGACGTCTTCGTCTCCCGGCACCTGGATCGAGGCCACCCGAACCACGTCTCCCGCGGCCGCGTCGAGTGCGCCCTGGGCCAGCGCGTTCGTCACCGCGATGCCGCCAGGGCCATCGAAGTCGTTGCCGCCGATGCCCGCGGCGCCGGTCGCCGGCACGCCGTCGTCGTTCGGCTCCAGCTCGCGGGGCTCGAGGCGGCAAGTCGGGCTGCAGCCATCGAGGGCGCGGGTGTTGGCGTCGTCGCAGGTCTCGAGGCCCGAGAGCAGGCCGTCCCCACACCGGGTCACGCACACCGACGGGGCGCCGGTGCAGGTCCACCCCGGCTCCACCGTGCAGGCCTGGGAACAGCCGTCGCCAC
>JBBRUE010000329.1:0-7420 GCA_038248085.1 Myxococcales bacterium
AGCCGGAGCCCGTGCAGCACCGCCATGTCCTCCGCGCCGTCGCACAGCGCGTTCTCCACCGCGGGGCGCAGCGGGGCGGGCACCACGCTGCGGGCATCGGGCCGCGGGAGCCAGACCACCACCTCGTTCCACGCGGCCTCGAGTGGCTCTGGCTGCGGGGTGGTGGGGAGCGTCTGCACCAGGGTGTCGAGCTTCAAGGCCATCGCCTCGGGGGTCGGCAGCACGGAGCGATCGACGCTCGCGTTGCCTCCCGCGCCCTGCACCACGAGGGTCACCGGTCCTCCGTCGGCCTCGAGGCGATCGGCGAGCAGGCCCGGCCAGTCGGCGTGCAGCCCCTCGGGCCGGCGCGCCACGAGGGTGGGGTGGGCCGAGACGATGAGCAGCTGCGCCACCGGTCCCTTCGGGCCATCGAAGCGCAGCCGGGTGAGCCGGCGATCGACCTCCGGGCCCGAGCGCGGAATCGACACGCCCTCGGTGCGCGCCTCGCCGATCTCCAGCCGCGCGGGGGCGACCTTCGCCGCGGCCTCGGAGAGCGCCTGGCGGGCGGCAGACACCAGCACCTGCTGATCGTCGGGGGACCAGGCCCCGAGCGCGGCGAGCTCCGAGGCGAGGCGGGGGTCGAAGCCCGAGGGCCCGGAGTGGGTGTGGGTGGCGATGACCCACGTCGGCCACGGCTGGCCTTCCCCGATGGCGTCGCGCACCTGGGGCGGCACGAGGAGCGCGTCGAGCAGCACCAGCCCCAGCCGCTGCGCGCCGACCTCCAGCACCAGCGCGCGCGCCGCGAGCGGGCTTTGGGCGTGATCGACGGTCGAGCGGGGCGGGCCGTAGCCACCGACAGTGGTCGGGTAGCGGGGCACGAGCGAGACCCGCGCGGCGCCGACCTGGAGCGAGCCCTGGCTCTGCGCGAGCTGCTTGAGCGCCGGCGTCTTCTGCACCCAGGTGCCGCAGCGATCGCGCGAGGCGAGGCCCCACGCCACCAGCACCCCGAGCACCGACAGCGCGATCAGCAGGCCCACCTTCTTCACGGCGCGAGCGTGTAGCAGAAAAACACCAAGGGCCCGGCCGTCCCCGAAGGGAAGGCCGAGCCCTCGTCCCGACTGCGCCGGTGGGGTCTTACTTCTTGCCCTTCTTCTTCGCGGGCTTCGGCGCCGGCGCGGGAGCGGCCGGAGCGGCCTCAGGGGCGGCGTCGTCGCCAGCGGCAGCGACGTCCTCGGCTGCCGGGTCCTTCTCGCCGTTGAGGGGCTCGGCGACCGCGGGGGCTGCCCCACCGACGCTCTCGATGCCGAACTCGTACGAGTAGCCGCCCTTGACCTTGAAGTTGTCAGCCGGCCAGACCTTCAGCTTGTAGGTGCCGGCCTTCGCTTCGACCGTGGCCACCGCGTTGCCGCCCACGCCGCCCGAGACGTTCGCGACTTCCGCGCCCGTGGAGTCGGTGACGATGAGGCCGGGATCGAACGCGACCTTCTTGGCCGGGGCGAACACGGTCAGCTCGTAGGTGCCGGGCTTGGTGACGGTCCAGGTGTAGGTGTCCGAGTCGGTGACGCTGCTGCTGCAGCGGAGGCGGATGTCAGTCATCTCCGAGGGGCACGAGGCGCCCATCGCGTTCGGGTCGGCCTTCGGCCCGAAGATCATCAGGGGAATCGACAGGACCGCCGCGACGCCGCCGCCGATGAAGCTGAACTTCTTCTTCTTCTCGAGCGAGCCGAGCATGCCTTCGCGGCCCTTCGAGGAGGTCATCATCGAGCGCCAACCCGGCTTGACCAGCGAGGCCCCCTCGAGCTTGCCGAGGACGAACAGGTTGCCTTCGACCGGCACGTACTTCTCGGTCGCCTTGAAGCCCGTGGTCCAGCCCTTGTCCGAGCCGATGACCGGCACGTCGTACGCGTACTCGCCGAACTGAATGCGCGAGCTGCCCGAGCTGCCGTTGATTTCCTTCTTGAAGCCGTCCTTCATGTTGTCGAAGTCGGCGCCCTTGCTCACGTCGATGTTGAACGCGCCCGAGCCGTCATCGAGGCCGAACACCGTGCCGCCCTTGATGGTGTCGAGGGTCTCGGTGCCCTTGACGGTCTTGGTGCCGTCCTGGGTGGTCTCGGTCTTCTCGTACATGCGCTCGATCTTCAGCTCGTACGCGAGGCACGGCTGCTTGGAGGCCGGCGAGAGGAGCGGGGTGGCGGGGGCGATGACCTTGCCCTCGGTCGACATCGCGCCCTTGGGGTCTTCCGACATCGGGTTCTTCGCCAGCTCGCCCGTCTTCTTGAAGGGGGCCGAGAGGACGCGCTTGGCGGCCATCATGTTGTAGAGACCAAAGCCCAGCACGGCCAGGCCGACGATAAGCAGCAGAATTCCCATCTGGTTCACTCCAGTGAAAGGCCGCACGTGGCGGCGAAGGTGGTACCGAAAACGGGAGTGCTTCCCCCCGGCGCGGACATGACCCATCGCCTCACGTCAGAGTGAAAAGCGTGTGTGGAAATTAAAACATGCGTGAAATCGGGCGGTTCCAGGGCTTGGAAATGAAGCTGGAATTGAGCCTGCGCGACGCTCGGGCTCAGTACGACCAGGGCACCTTCGAGAAGTCGCGCTTGCGCTTGTTCACGAAGGCCTCGCGGCCCTCGCGCGCTTCGTCGGTGCCGTAGGCGAGGCGGGTGGCTTCGCCGGCGAAGAGCTGCTGCCCGACGAGGCCGTCGTCGGGGAGGTTGAGGCCGTACTTGAGCATCTTGATCGCGGTCGGGCTCTTGCTGTTGATCTCCGCGGCCCAGTCGAGCGCGAACTCCTCGAGCTGCGCGTGGGGGACGACGGCGTTGACCATGCCCATCGCCATCGCCTGCTCCGCGGTGTGGCTGCGGCCGACGAAGAAGATTTCCCGGGCGCGCTTCTGGCCCACCTGGCGGGCGAGCAGCGCCGAGCCGTAGCCCGAGTCGAAGGAGGCGACGTCGGCGTCGGTCTGCTTGAAGATCGCGTGCTCCTTCGAGGCGATGGTCAGGTCGCAGACCACGTGGAGCGAGTGGCCGCCGCCGACCGCCCAGCCGGGCACCACCGCGATGACCGCCTTGGGCATGAAGCGGATCTGCCGCTGCACCTCGAGGATGTGGAGCCGCCCCAGCCCCGCGGGATCGAGGTCCTTGTCCTCGGCCGAGTACTGGTAGCCGTCCTTGCCGCGGATGCGCTGGTCGCCGCCCGAGCAGAACGCCCAGCCGCCGTCTTTCGGGGAAGGGCCGTTGCCGGTCAGCAGCACCACGCCGACGTCGGTCATGAAGCGCGTCGCGTCGAGGGCCTTGAAGAGCTCGTCGACGGTGCGCGGGCGGAAGGCGTTGCGCACCTCGGGCCGGTTGAAGGCGATGCGCACCGTGCCCTGGTCCACCGCGCGGTGAAAGGTGAGGTCCTTGAACTTGAAACCTTCGACGGGGCGCCAGCGGGCAGGGTTGAAGAGATCGGAGACCATGGTGCCGCGCTCATAACGGAAGCGGCGCGCTGCGTCCGCTCAGAGCGTGAAGCCGAGCGCCTCCGACATCGTGGTGAGCGCGGTGATGCCCTGCTGCAGCTTGGCCATGAACGAGCGGTGGTTGGGGATGAACTCGAAGCGCGGGTGCTGGCGCCAGATGACCTGCAGCGCCTCGTCGAGCTTCGTGGCCTGGGCGTTCGATTCGATGCGCGCCGGGTTGCCGCCTTCGATCGAGTGGCCGCCGGCGGCCGCGGTCTCGAAGAAGATGACCCCGTCGTAGCGCGCGAGCTCGATCGGCAGCGAGGTGCCCATCGCGGCGAAGAAGCCGGGGGGCGCGCCCTCGGGCCAGTACGACGCGCCGTCGACGGTGCCGCGGTCGCACAGCAGCAGGCGGTCGGGGTACTCGGCGGCCTGCACGTCTTCGAGGTTGCGCTGGACGTGGAAGATCGCGCGCTGGGCCGCTTGCTGCGCCAGGGCGTTGGCGTGCCGCGGGAAGCCGCCGGCGAAGAGCAGCGTGGCCGACTCTGGAACCACGACGACGCGGTCCCCGAGCTCCCGGCGGAAGAGCTGGACCGCCGTCGACTTGCCGCCGCCCGGGCCGCCGGTGACGACGATGCGGAAACGTTTGCGCATGGTCACGAGGTCTAGTCCTCGCGGCGGGAGGAGACGAGCACCAGTCGTCGGTCTCGCGTCGGAGGCCATCGCGCCAAGAGAGAAGCACCGATGCGGTGGGCGGTCGGGTCAGGGTCGCGCGCCCGAGACGACCCGGGCTTGCCTCTCGGCGCGAGCGAGGTCACCCAACTCTTTCAGCGATGGTGCAGGTGACCGACATTTGTCCATAGGTGCTCTCTCGCCGCACCCCCAGGGGGTTCGTTTTGTGCCGTGCCTGGGTGTCCGGCCGCCCGAGCGCAGGTTGACGGCGGTCGACGAGTGCATCACGGCGCAGAGCGCAGGCGCTTCCAGGCGGAGGGCATCATCGCCGGGATGTCCGCGAGGCGGACCCGGCGCGCGAGCCTCGGCAGTACGTCAGCGAGGTATTCGACCGACGACGGTGGCTCGTGCGGCTTGTGCACGCGCGCCCAGGCAGTCAGCTCGTCGTAGACGGGCCGGCTCTTCGACTGTCGCGCCTCGAGGATGGCATCCACCTCGTAGGGACAAATGTCGGTCACCCGCAGCGTCGCGGCGATGATCGACCCGCCAACGGCTTCGTCGACAGACCTCCCTGCGAACCGCGCGGGGTCACCGCCAGCCGACGACCTGCCCGGAGCCCATGGTCCGCGTTCGTCCGCTTTCCAGGTCCACGACGACGATCCGCGAACTCGAGAGGTCCTTCATCGAAGGGTACGACTGCACGACGTTGCCCTGGGCCACCACTCTCGGAGTCGAGGGCTCCGCCAGGGTCGCGGCAGGGCAACCGCGTGCACGCGTCGGGGGAGTGTAGCCACGCGAGCTCTTTGCCGTTGGGGCTGAGCGAGGGGCCGACGGAGCAGGATGGACAGGGGAAGGGCGTTGGTGTCCTCCGGGCACTCGTCGAGATTCACCGCAGCCTGGAACACGAACGCCCCGTCGCTCCCGGAAAGGAAGGTGCAGGGCGCTCTTCCTCAACCCGCCGAGCGTCAACAAAGTTGATGCGTCGGGAGACCCCTGCCCGTCGCTGAGCGCCCTGGTGACGAGACGCGCGTGGTGAGGGGCCTGCCGGAGGCGAGCACGGCCGCACGCCTCTTCGCCGCCGCGCACCGCCTGTGCCGCAGTTCCCGGTACGCGTCCCCGCGGCTGAACACGAACGGCCCGGCGCTCTGTTCGGAGCACCGGGCCGCGGTGACTGCAGTCTCAGCGGCAGACTCAGTCTTCGAGGTTCTTGCTCGTGCGGTTGGTCGACGTCGGCGCCGCCACGGGAGCCGACTTCTTCGACACCACCACGGCCTTCGGCATCGGGGCCGCGACCGGGGCGACGGCGACCGTGGTGACCTTCACCGGGGCAGGGCGCGCGCTGACCGACTTCGGCGCGACGACCGGCTTCGGCGCGGGCTCGGCCTTCACCACCACCGGCTTCGGCTCGGCCTTCTTCGCGACCACCGGAGCGGGCGCCGGCTCGACGGCCTTCTTCGCCGCGACGGGAGCGGAGCGGCCCCCCTTCTTCGACTTCGGGTTCTGTTCCCACGCCCCGAGCGCATCGCCGACCTTCTCGTCGAACGAGCCCTCGTAGACGTACTCCTTGCCGTCCTGGTTGATCGAGCTGAAGCCGGTGACCTCGACCTCGGAGGTCAGCAGCTTCCCGGCGTGCTCCGAGTCCTTCGCGGTGAAGGCGAGCACGCAGTGCGTCGCGTCGGCGCAGGTGAGCGTCGTGAACTGGTAGTTGAAGCGGCCCTCGCAGTAGGTGTCGCCGCAGATGTCGTTGAGGTCGGCGACGCGCGAGGCCAGCTCGGTCTGGGTGTACGCGACCTCGTCGCTCGCCTCTTCCGCCGCGTCTTCCTCGACCGCGGGGACCTCGACCTTCGGCGCCTCGACCACGACCGCCTTCGGGGCTGCCTTCTGCGCCTTCGCCGTCTTCGGGGCCGCGACCGGCGCCGGGGTCAGCGACTTGATCTGCAGGTCGAACGAGAAGCCGCCCTTCACCATGTAGCCGTCGCCCGGGCGCACCGTGACGTCGTAGGTGCCGGCCTTGAGGTCGAGGGTGGTGGCCGCCGTGCCGCCGGTGGCGCCGATCTCGTTGGCGAGCTCCTCGCCGGCCGCGTCCGTCACCACCAGCTGCGGGTCGAGGCTGATCTTCTTCTTCGGCGCGAAGACCGAGAGCTCGTACTTGCCCGGCTTCGTCACGGTCCACGTGTACTTCTGCCCGTCGAGGTCCGACACCGTCGCCGAGCAGCGCGCCCGGCCATCGGTGAGCGCCGACTCGCAGTACGCCGACACCGCGTTGGGGTCTGCCGCGGGGGCGAAGATCATCAGCGGAATCGAGATCACCGCCGCGACGCCGCCACCGATGAAGCTGAACTTCTTCTTCTTCTGGATGCTGCCGAGCAACCCCTCGCGGCCCTTCGACGAGGTCATCATCGAGCGCCAACCCGGCTTGACCAGCGACGCGCCCTCGAGCTTGCCGAGCACGAACAGGTTGCCCTCGACCGGCACGAACTTCTCGGTCGCCTTGAAGCCCGTGGTCCAGCCCTTGTCGGAGCCGATCACCGGCACGTCGAACGTCAGCTCCCCGAACTGGATGTGCGAGCTGCCGGAGTGCCCGTTGAGCTCCTTCTTGTAGCCGTCCTTGAAGTTGTCGAAGTCGGCGCCCTTGCTGACGTCGATCATCATCACCCCGGAGCCGTCATCGAGGCCGAACACCGCGCCCCCCTTGACCGTCTCGAGCGTCTCGCTGCCCTTGACCGTCTTGGTGCCGTCCTGGGTGGTCTCGGTCTTCTCGTAGAGCCGCTCGATCTTCACCTCGTACGCGAGGCACGGCTGTTTGGTGCAGGGCGAGAGGAGCTCCTCCGCGGGCGGCACCACCTTGCCCTCGGTCGACATCGCGCCCTTGGGGTCGGGCGAGCTGGGGTTCTTCGACAGCTCCCCGGTCTTCTTGAAGGGGGCCGCGAGGATCCGCTTGCCCTTGAAGTGCTGCATCAGGCCGAAGCCGAGAACCGCGACGCCGATGAGGAGGAGAATGCCGCCCATGAGTGAAAGCCCCTTGTAGTGGTGTGGCCTCAAGACCCACCGCACCCGTGCGGAGTGAAAAAGGAGTTTCGAATTCGGACGAAATGGGAACGGCGGCGCCGCTCACCAGAAGAGCATCAACCCCGCGGAGATCGACGGGTACGCGAACCAGCTGAACTGCGAGCTCGTCGCCGTCTCGCCGTAGTTGAGGCCGGTGAAGGTGAAGTCCGCGCTCGCCACCAGCGCCACGGCCGGGGCCAGGCGCACCTTCACCGTCACCCGCGGCGCCGCGGTGAAGATCACCGTCATCGCGTGGCTCCCGTAGAGCTGCGCGAGCACGCC
>JBBRUE010000330.1:0-7418 GCA_038248085.1 Myxococcales bacterium
AGGCCTTGGCGATGGTGTTCGCGCGCGCCGGGCGGGCCTCGGGTTCGGTCTCGAGCAGCCCGGCCACCACGTCGTCGACGCGCGGGTCGAGGCCGGGCACCTTCTGCGAGGGCAGCTTGAAGCGGCCGATGGGCAGCTCGCCGGTGAACATCTCGTAGATCAACACCCCCAGCGAGTAGAGGTCGGCGCGGTGATCGACGTGCTTGGCGTCGCGGCGCTGCTCGGGCGCCATGTAGTTCACCGTGCCCATCGCCACCGAGGTCGCGGTCAACGAGATGTCGCGCTCGTTGCCCTTCATGCCCGCGAGGCCGAAGTCGGCGATCTTCACGTGCCCGCGCGCGTCGATGAGGATGTTCTCGGGCTTGAGATCGCGGTGCACGACCTTCATCTCGTGCGCGTAGTCGATGGCCCGGGCGATCTGCATGCTGATGCGCAGCGCGTCGCGCACCGGCAGGCGCCCGGAGTTCATCATCTCGCGCAGGTTGATGCCGGGCACGAGCTCCATGGCGAAGAAGTAGTGATCGCCGGCCTGGCCGCGGTCGATGATCTGCACCACGCCGGGGTGCGAGAGGGCCGCCAGCGCGGTGGACTCCTTGTCGAAGCGGGCGACGAACTCGCGGTCCTTCGCGAAGCGCGGCGGCAGCAGCTTCACCGCCACCATGCGCGAGAGTGACACCTGCCGGGCGCGCCACACCTCGCCCATGCCCCCCTTCCCCAGCAGCTCCACCAGCTCGTAGCCCGGCACCTGCGGCGCGATGGCGGCGTTGGTGCGCTCCTCGTCGCCGTCGTCGAACGCTTCCGGTTTCGGGGTGGTGCTGGCGAGGGTGTGCTCGAGCTCGACGGCGACCGACGGGCCCTTCCCTGGCGGGGCCGCCACCACCGCCGAGCCACGCGTGTTGAGGGTGTCGGGCTTGGGGCCGTTCTTCACGTCGCTGCGGCGCACGTCGAAGCGGATGCCGCAGCTGCAGACCACCTGCTGCCCCGACACGTAGATGCCGATGTCATGCAGCTTGCTGCAGTTGGGACAGGCCTGCGCGACCACGCTGCGGGAGGACCGCGAGTTCACCGCGCTGTCTCTGGCGCCCACGCTGCGCGTCTCATCACGGCCCCGTGTAGTCGAGGATCCGGTAGGTGGCGACGCCCTTCTCCTTGCCCTTCACTTGCACGACGGAGACGGCCTCGACCTTGAACCCCGGCCCCGCGCGCTTCACGGTCGCCTCGCTGGCCAACACTTCGCCGCCCTTGGCGATGCCGCAGAGGCGCGACGCGGTGTTGACCGAGTCGCCGATGGCGGTGAACTCGTGGCGCTCGTTCGAGCCGATGTAGCCGACGACGGCCTGGCCGGTGTTGACGCCGATGCCGACCTCGATCGGCTTCTTGCCGGCCGCCTCGCGCGCGTCGTTCATCGCCTTGATCTCGTCGAGCATCTCGAGCGCGCACTTGAGCGCCCGGCCGGCGTCGTCGGGGTGGGTGATCGGCGGGCCCCACGTCGCCATGACGCAGTCGCCGATGAACTTGTCGAGGTTTCCCTCGTGCGTGAAGATCACGTTCGCCATCGCGGTGAAGAACGTGTTGAGCATCGCGACCGTCTCTTGCGGACTGTCGGCCTCGGCCATCGAGGTGAAGCCGCGGATGTCGGCGAAGATGCAGCTGACCTCGGCGAGGCGCCCGACGCGGAGCAGCTCGACCTTGCCCGACACCACCGCCTCGGCGACGGCCGGCGCGAGGAAGCGCGAGAGCTCGGCGCGGGTCAGCGCCTCCTGCTCGATCTTGCGCGCCAACTCGGAGTTCTCGAGCGCGATCGCCGCCTGGGAGGCGATGCCCGAGAGCACCTTCAGGTCCTTCTCCGAGAAGGCGTTGGTGCGCTCGCGGGTGTCGCAGAACAGCACGCCGCGGAGCACGCCCTTCGAGAGCAGCGGCACGGCCATCGCGGAGCGGATGCCCTGGGCGACGATCGACTCCGACGACGAGAAGCGCGAGTCGAGAATGGCGTCGGCCGTCAGCACGGCGCTGCGGGTCTCGCACACGCGCTTGAGCACGGTGTCGGAGACGACGACCTCCGAGCCGTCTTCCTTGCGCTTGAGCACCGCCTGCGGCGAGAGCGAGTTGTCTTCGCCCGCGAGGAACACCACGGCGTTGTCGGCGGCCAGCAGCTGGAAGGCCACTTTGAGAATCTTGTCGAGGAGGCTCTTGAGATCGCGCTCCATGCCCACCAGCCGGTGGAACTCGTTGGCGATGCGCAGCTTCTCGTAGTCCTGCCGGAGCGTGTCGAGGTCGCTGAGCTTGTCGGCCGGGCGGAACTCCGCCGATTCCATCTGGGCGACGGTGGCGAGGAAGGCCGGCATCGACTGCGCCGAGGCGACGACGGTGACGCCGGCCGAGGTGGTGTGGCCCCCGGGGCCCCCGCCGTCGTGGAAGACGAGGCGGCTGTTGCCCAGCGCGATCTCGTCGCCGTCGCGCAGGCGCAGCTCGCGCACCTTGCGACCGTTGACGAAGGTGCCGTTGCTCGAGTTGAGGTCGCGCAGCAGGTACGTCGCGCCGACCTTCTCGACGATGCAGTGCTCTTTCGAGACTTCGCGGTCGACGAGGCGCAGCGTGTTGTTCGGGTGCCGCCCCATCGAGGTGCGGTCGGACAGCGGGAACTCACCGACCTTGCCGTCGGCGAAGCGGCCCGAGAGGCGCGGTCCCTTGAGTTGGCCCGGTGCGAAGACCTGGCCCGCTCGCGGCTGAGATCCCGTGCCAGCGACATCAGTGAGAGGAATGGGCTGATTGCTCAAGACGGGCGGAACCTATCAAGAGAAGCGCGAGGTGACATCACTCCGAACAGTGTGGCCCGGGCCGAAAACCGGGGGAAATTTCCGTCTCAACGAGTGCATGTCGCCCCGCTCGGCGCTACTCAGGGCCCATGACTAGCGCCGTTCGGAAGAAGGCCGTCTCCCGCGTCCCCGCCAAGCGCGTAACCTCCCGGAAACAGAAACTTCCCGTAGTCCCGAAGGCGACCCCTCCTCCGAAGGTCACCGAAGCGCAGAAGCGGGCCGCCCTCGCGAGCGGTGCCGAGACGCTGCGGCAGCGACTGTGGGGCGCCGAGGGCCAGCCGCTGACGACTGTCGACGGGGTGACGATCGCTTCGGCGTCGATCGCCCGGCGCCAACCGCACTGGCACCTGCTCACCTTCGGGCTGGGGCTGATCTCGGGGTTCGAGTTGTCGCTGCGGGTGCAGAAGGCGAAAGACGAGCTCGCGGCGCCGGCGTGGGCGGTGACGCTGCTGACCACGCTCATCGCGCGGGCGCGGGCGGGCACGCTGACCGCCGACACCAACCAGGTGCTGCAGCTGTCCGACGGCGTCGCGCCGGGGACCGACTCGGAGCACTTCGCGCTGCTCTTCACCCCCGATCCCGAGGGTGGCGCGATCGTCAGCCCCTACGAGACGGTGCCGGTGCTGCTGGCGGTGCCGATCACCCGCGACGAGGCGAAGGCGGTGCGCGAGTGGTCGCCCTCGGCGCTGATCGAGGTGCTGGCGAAGCTCGACCCGCTGCTGCTGAGCGATCTCGACCGGCCCTCCCTCATCCAGTCGCCGCGCGCGCGCCTGCTGATCGACCAACGCATCCAGAAGGAAGGCAGCAGCCTCTCGACGATGACCGCCGAGACGAGCCACGCCTCGAAGACTGGCGACCAGGTCACCTGGACCCTCTCGTCCGACGCGGTGGACACCCTGGTGAGCCTGCTCAAGGGGCGCATCGGGCACCTGCGGCCCTTCACCGTGCTCTCGGGGGCGACCCGGGTCGAGGTGGCCAGCGCCCAGTCACCGGGCATCGATTTCGAGAAGAAGCAGCTCACCGTGCGGCTCTCGCTGGTGGCGGCGCGGCAGCTCCGGTCGATCCTCCGCGCGAAGCCGGGCAGCTATACCTTCGACCTGCTGCCGAACTTCACGCTCGTGGTGTGTTAGGGCGGTCGGCGCAATGAAGATCAAGCAGAAGCCCGAGGACTTCTCAGTCAAAGAGTCGTACCGCTTTGACGAGGTCGAGGACGGCCCCTTCCGCGTCTACCTGATGGACAAGCAGAAGCTGTCCACCTTCGACGCCGTGGCGCGCCTGCAGCAGATGTTCGGGCTGCCCCCGACCTCCATCAGCTACTGCGGCTTGAAGGACAAGCAGGGCCGCACCGAGCAGCTGATCGCGGTCAAGGGCGTCGACATCGACCTCCAGGAAGAGGACCTGCGCCTCAAGTTCCTCGGCCGCACCGACAAGGCGCTCTCGTCGAAGAACACCACCTCGAACCGCTTCGCGGTGACGGTGCGTCAGATCCAGGAGCGCGAGCTCAAGGAAGTGACGATCGCCTCGACCGAGGTGCAGCGCCTGGGCGTGGTGAACTACTTCGACAGCCAGCGCTTCGGCTCGCTCAAGCACGGGCAGGGCTTCATCGCGAAGGACCTCATTCGGGGGGACTTCGAGGCGGCGCTGCACAACTACCTCGCCAAGCCCTCGCCGCTCGATCTCACCGACGACGCGAAGGTGAAGCAGTTCTGGTCCGAGAACTGGGGCGACTGGACGGCGAAGGTGCCCTTCGACGCCGGGCGGAAGTACTTCCGCATCATCCGCGCGCTGCGGGACGAGCCGGAAGACTTCGTCAACGCGTTCCTGCAGATCGACTCGGACTACCGGGCGCTGCTGCTCTTCACCTACCAGTCGTACCTGTGGAACGAGGGCGTGAAGCGGCTGATGCAGCTCGTCTTCCCCCGCGAGCACCTGTTCCCGATGCCGTACCAGGCGGGCACGCTGCTCCACCACACCGACGCCTCGCCGGAGATCCGCGCGTGGTTGAAGGACCGCACCTTCCCGCTGCTGGCGCCCAACAGCTCCTTCAAGGACCCCAGGGTCGAAGAGGCCGTGAAGTGGGTGCTGACCAAGGAGAAGCTGGCGCTCGAGGACCTGCGCATCAAGGAGGCCCCGAAGCTCCTCTACTTCCGCCACGAGGAGCGGCCGCTGATCGTCCACCCCGGCAAGCTGGTGATCGGCAAGCCGCGCCCCGACGAGCTCAACCGCGGCTACATCAAGGTGAACATCGCCTTCACCCTGCCCCCGGGCGCCTACGCGACCCTGGTGGTGAAGCGCCTGTTCCACTTCGGCGTCGAAAAGGAGACGCCGGAAGACGTCGCGCCCCGCCCGAAGGAGTTCTACGCGCCCCGCGGAGCCCGTGAAGAAGGCGCCGCCCCCGAGGGTGCCCGTCCAGGGCCGGCCCGCGCTGGCTATGCCGCTGCTGCTGCAGCCGCCGCTGCCGCCGAAGGCGCCCGCCCTGGCGCGCCAGCCCGTACCGGTCGCGACGCCCCGGCGCCCGGCCGCGCGAACGCCCGCCCCCGCCGCGATGCCCGCCCCGTGCAGGCGGTCGGCCCCCAGGTCTCGAAGTCGAAGGTCGACCACAAGAGTGGGGAAGAGAAGGCCCGGCTGCCTGCGGTCGCCGCGCCCCGGGAAGCGCCCGTGCGCGCCGCCCGCGAAGGCGGCTTCCTCGCCAAGGCCCGCGAGCAGAAGAAGCTGAAGGCCAGCCGGCGCATGGAAAACACAAAACGCTGATCTCGCTGGGGTTTGCCCGGCGTTGATCGAAGGCTGAGCGCCGGGCAATCGAAGTCGCGGCAGTTCGTTCTTCTGGGCGTGGAAGCGATGAACGCCCTCTCCCCGTCGTCCTCGATGTCGCTGGGCATCATGGCCACCGAACCGGCTCACCCGTGGGTCGACGATGTGCGCCGGGCGCGGCGCGGAGACTCGAACGCGTTCGCCTCGTTGGTGAAGTCGGTGCAGCGCCAGGTCTACGGCCTGTGCCTGCGTCTGCTGCGCACCGAGGCCGAGGCCGCGGAGGTCGCCCAGGAGACCTTCCTGCGCGCCTACCAGAACCTCGATCGGTTCGACGACGCGCGGCCGTTCGACCTGTGGGTGCTGACCATCGCCCGAAACCAGTGCCTCGACCTGCTGCGCCGGCGCCAGAAGCACAAGACGGACGACGTGGACGATCACGCCCACACCTTGCAGTCGGGCGAGCCCAACCAGGAAGACGGCGCGATCGCGCGGCAGGAGCGCCAGTCGCTGGAAGACGCGATGGCCACGCTCTCGGTCGACGACCGCGAAGTGCTCGCGCTCTATTACGTGCAGAAGCGCACCACGAAGGAGATCGCCCAGGTGATGGACGTCGCCCCCGGGACGATCATGGCCCGCCTGTTCCGTGCGCGGGAGAAGCTGCGCACGCGCATGCAGGCCGCCGAACTCAACGACAAGGGAGCCGCCGATGCGTGAGCCGACCGACACCGAGCTCGAGGCGCTGATCGCCGAGCTGGCGCCCACCGAGGAAGGCCGCGTGGCGCTCCTCGAGGAGCACCGCCAGCTCGAGAAAGACCTCCTGCGGCTGGCCGATCCGCTCCCGCCCCCTGATTTCCTCGCGAAGGTGATGACGCGCGTGGCCGAGGCACCGGCCCGCCCCCTCTCGCGGGCCGACGTGTGGTCCGCGGTGGCCATCGTCGCAGTGACTCTCGCGTTGGCGGTCGCGGCGCTCCTGGGCAGTGGCGGTGTCTCGGGGGGCTTCGGCCTGTCCGTGGCGTCGCTGGTGGTGAAGCTGCGCGAGGCCTTCGTGGCCGCGGGCAGCGGACTGTTGGCCCTGTGGTCGACGGCGGCGTTGCCGACGGTCGTGGGGCTCTCTTTGGTGCTCGTCGCGGCGCTGACGGCGTTCCGCCGTTTCGTTCAGCCCCCGACGGCGAAGGCGGTGTCGTGATGTGGGTGATGACGATGATGACGGCGGTGCTGGTGACCGCGAGCCCGGTGGCGCTGCAGTACGACGGGTCGCTCAAGGAAGGGCTCAAGCAGCTCGCCCAGAAGAGCGGCCTCAACCTGGTGGTGATCGGCGACCTCGACGAGAAGGTGCAGCTCGACCTTCCCGGCGTCGATGGTGAAGAGGCGCTCGAGACCATCGCCCAGGCCTACGGCCTCGAGGTGACACGCTCGGGCAAGGGCGCGAAGGTGTGGGTCATCCGCAAGGCGGGCGGGACGGCGGCGCCCAGCGTGGCGCTGGTGGCGCCGGTGGCGGTGGTCTCCGCGAAGGGGAGCGCCGAGTCGATGCGCGAGGCCGCTGACCAGGCGCGCGCAGCGGCCGACCAGGCCCGGGCCGAAGTCGACGTGGTGCGCGAGAAGACCGAGTCGCTCAAGAACGTGTCGGCCGAGGCCCGCGAGAAGGCCCAGGAGGCGATGGAGACCGCGCGCGAGAAGGCCCAGGAAGCCAGCGACGACGCCCGGGAGAAGGAGCAGGAGGCCGCGGAGTCCGCGGCACTTGTCCTGGTCGATCAGGACGATACCGTCCTCCTCGCGCTTGTATATCGACCCTGACGGGCAAGCGGCGACGCAGGCTGGATTAAGGCAATGCTCGCACAGCCGCGGCAGATA
>JBBRUE010000331.1:0-7386 GCA_038248085.1 Myxococcales bacterium
GGCAGACGAACGCGAGACGCGCGGGTTCATCTCGATGACGACCATGCGGCCGTCCTTCGGGTTGACCCCGAACTGCACGTTCGAGCCGCCGGTGTCGACGCCGATCTCCCGCATGATCGCGAGCGACGCGTCACGCATGCGCTCGTATTCCTTGTCGGTGAGCGTCTGCGCCGGGGCGACGGTGATCGAGTCACCGGTGTGCACGCCCATCGGATCGAGGTTCTCGATGGAGCAGATGATGATGCAGTTGTCCTTCGAGTCGCGAACGACCTCGAGCTCGTATTCCTTCCACCCGAGGACCGACTCGTCGATCTGCACCGAGCCGACCGGGCTGGCCGCGAGACCCGAGGCGCAGATCTGCTCGAACTGCTCTTCGTCGAAGGCGACGCCGCCGCCGGTGCCACCGAGCGTGAAGCTGGGGCGGATGATCGAGGGGTAGCCGAACTCCTTCACCAGCGCGCGGGCCTCCTCCATCGTGGTGGCGATGCCGGCCTTGGGGAGCTCGAGGCCGATCTTCTCCATCGCCTCCTTGAAGAGCTTGCGGTCTTCGGCCTTGTTGATGGCCTCCAGCGAGGCGCCAATGAGCTTCACGCCGTACTTCGCGAGGATGCCCTGCTCAGCGAGCTGCTTGGCGAGGTTGAGCGCGGTCTGCCCGCCCATGGTGGGGAGCAGCGAGTCGGGCTTCTCGAGCTGGATGATGCGCTCGGCGGCCTCGACGGTGATGGGCTCGATGTACGTCCGGTGCGCGAACTCCGGGTCCGTCATGATGGTGGCCGGGTTCGAGTTGAGGAGGATGACTTCGATCCCCTCTTCTTTGAGCGCCTTGATGGCCTGGGTGCCGGAGTAATCGAATTCGCAGGCCTGCCCGATGATGATGGGACCGGAGCCGATGAGCAGGACCTTTTTGATCTCGGGGCGACGGGGCATGAGTCGGCGCCCTACCTCTCTCCCTCTCCCTGCGCCAGCGGCGAGAGGAGCCCTTTTTTCAAAGCCAGCGCCCGGAGCTCGGCGTCACAAGCGCCCGTGGCCCTCAGGCTCTCGACGAGGGGGCGCGCCTGATCAACCTGTCCCAGCTCGATCAACACCTGCGCCAGGCGGCCTCGCTGTTTGGCGGGCGCAGCCTCGGCCGAGCCCAGCTCCTTGAAGATGCCGAGCGCGATCTCCCATTCCGGCCGGGCGTCCTTCCCCTCGAGGGCCAGCAGCCGGCCGAGCTCGAGGTGCGAGACGCCGACGTCCGGCTTGAAGCTCTCGTCGGCCTTCAGCAGCGCCTCTCTGAGCTGGAGCGCGCGGGTGTGCGAGTCCCGTGACTTCGCGAGCTGCTTCAACTTGCGCTCGACGCGCCCGACGTTGGTGAGCCCGTCGGCGAGCGAGGCCTGGGCGAAGGTGTTCTCGGCCTCGCGGGCGAGGAGGCCTTCCGAGAGCTTCGCGTCTTCGAGGAACTCGGCGAGCGCGCCCTCGAGTTTTCCCTGGTCTTCGCGGGCGCGGCCGAGGAACGAGTGGCTGGCGGAGAGCCCATCGATGCGAATGGCGTTCTGCGGATCGCGGGCGAGGGCAGCCTGGGACAGCGTCAGCGCTTCGGTGGCGAGTTGCTCGCTCTCTTCGGGGTGGCCGGCGAGGCGGGTGATGCGACCGAGATCGTTGAGCGAGACCGCGAGGTAATCCTCGAGCTCGAGATCTTCGGGGAAGTCCTTCCGCAGGGCGCGGGCGTGCGTGAGGTTTTCGCGGAAGCCGGCCTCGGCGTCCTTCGCGTGGCCGACCCCTTCCTGCGCGCGGCCGAGGTAGAGCCAGGTCTTCGCCAGCACGAGCCGGAGGTCCCGTCCCTTGATTCCTTCCGGTGCCGGGAGCGGCTTCAAGCGCTCGAGGGCGAGCTGGTGCGCCGTGACGGCTTCAGCCGGCTTGCCGAGAAAATACAGGATGCGCCCGCGATCGTTCGCCGAGTCGCCGGCCTTCGCCAGGAGCGTGGGGTTCCCCGAAGCCTCCAGCGGCTTCAGCAGCGAGGCCTCGAGCTCGAACTCCTTGAGGGCCGCGTCGAGTTCTCCCCGTTCCTCGAGCACGCGGCCCTGGAGATTCGCCGCCGAGGCGAGGAGCAGGCTCGACTCCGGGCCGGGCGTGGCCGTCGCGAGGAGCTCGCGGGACTCCTTCACCATCGCCGCGGCCTCGTCGCCCTTCGACTGGGCGAGCTTCACGTTGGCCAGCTGCACCAGCACGCGGGCGCGGCGCTCGGGGGAAGACTCCGCGGCGGGCAGGCTGGCGAAGTAGCCCTGCACGGCCTTCGACACGTCTTCCAGCACGTCGAGGCGGCTCGAGGGTTCCAGCTTCTGCCGAAGGTCACCGAGCATGAAGTCGACGAGGTCCTCAGCCCGGGCCCGCGAGGCCTCGGCGCGCAGGCGGGCATCTCTGGCTTCCCGCGCCTTCCACAAGGTCGTGGTGACCCCGCCGACGATCGACAGCCCGATCAACGAGCCGGCGACGAGCGCCCAGCGGTTGCGGGTGACGAACTTGCCGAGCCGGTAGCCGATCGTCGCCGGCCGCGCGCGCACCGGGAGCCCGTTGAGGGAGCGCGTGAGGTCCTCGGAGAACTGCTCGACCGAGCTGTAGCGCCGCTCGGGCTCCTTGCGCAGCGCGGTGAGGATGATGGTGTCGAGATCGCCGCCGAGCTTCGGGGAGGGTGGCTCGTGCTCGAGGATCTCCTTCGCGAGCGCCTCGCCCTTGCCTTCGAACGGCCGGCGCCCAGCGAGGAGCTCGTACAGCACGACGCCGAGCGTCCACACGTCGCTGGCGGTGGTGACGCGCTCGGCGCGCACCTGCTCGGGGCTCGCATAGGCGGGGGTGAGCACGTGCTGGCCGGTCTTCGTGCGCTCTTCCGCGGGGTCGGCGACCAGCACCTTGGCGATGCCGAAGTCGAGGAGCTTCAGCTCGCCGGTGAGCGTGACGAGGATGTTCCCCGGCTTCAGGTCGCGGTGAACGATGAGGTTGCGGTGCGCGTACTGCACGGCGCTCATCAGCTTGGCGAAGAGCGCGAGGCGCGCGCGGACATCGAGGTGCTGGTGGGTGCACCAGTCGAGCAGGTCCTCGCCCTCGACGTATTCCATGACGAGGTACGGGCGGCCGTCGTCGGTCGCGCCACCGTCGAGGAGCCGGGCGATGTTGGGGTGCTGCAGCGACGCGAGGATCTGCCGCTCGGCGCGGAACCGGCCGAGCATCTCGTCGGTGTCGAGGCCCCGGCGCAGGACCTTGAGGGCCGCGCGCATGGTGAAGGTGCCGTCAGATCGCTCGGCCAGGTACACGGTGCCCATGCCCCCGCGCCCGAGCTCCTCGAGGATTCGCCACGGGCCGACCTGGGTGGGCGGCGCGGCCTCGGTGAGGGTCGCCGCGGGCTTCTCCATGAACGAGCCGGCCTTCTGTTCGGCGTCGAGCAGCGAGCGCACCTCGGCGAGCAGCGAGGCATCGGTCGCGCAGGCCTCCTCGAGGTAGCGCTGTCTCGCGTCGCCCTCGCGGTCGAGCGCCCCGTTGAACACCTCGTTCACCTTCGCCCAGCGGCTGGCGTCCATTCCGCGTGGCTAGCCGACAGACCGGGGCCGGGGAAGCGGCGCGATCCTCTCTGCGTCGAACGCGCGCACCGACCGACGACTGAACCGTCAGTAGTAGACGGTCGGCCGAACGAACTTCAGGCAGAACCGATCGCTGGTGCCGCGCTTCTCGCCGGCCACGCCGGGTGACGCGCTCCAGTCGCGCGGATCCTCCGGGTTGCGGAGGAACGTGCCCTCGGCCGCGAGCTTGAAACCCGCCTTCGTCACCTCGTCGCGCACGACCTGCTCGTCGATGCGGTGAAGCGTCTGCGCGTCGGCGACCCCGGTGCCGGGCTTCGCCGAGGAGTCGCACACCACGTACGCGCCGCCCATCTTGAGCGCGCGGTACACGCCCTGGTTCATCTTCAGCCGGTCGGCCTGGAGCCACACGCTGTCGTGGTAGATCGCGTTGCTCACCACGAGGTCGAGCGTGCCGGCGAGCTCCGCAGGGAACGCGTCGTCGAGCTCGCGATCGAGGCGCTTCGTGTTGGGGAGCCGGGCGAGCCGCTCGCTCCACGGCTTCTCGGCGAAGCGCTCGAGCACCACCTTCGGGTTCTCGCCGTACACGGTGCCCTTCGGGCCCACCGCGCGGGAAAGCAGTTCGGTGGTGTAGCCGCCGCCGGCCATCAGGTCGGCGACCTGCATGCCCGCCCCGACACCGAGGAACTGGAGGAACTCGACCGGCTTGCGGCCCGGGTCGAGCGCGCGGTCTGCGTCGGTGCGATCCGACGCCGCGACGAGTGAGTTCACTGCGCTCGCGGGCAGTGGCTCGACGCGGTGGACACAACCAACCAGCAACAAGAGGGCACACGACGCGACACGGAGCGGGGTCATGCGCGTGGGGATAGCGGCCGCGCGCCTTGTTCGCTACTTCCGGTCACTGACTGCGTCACTCAGTCCCAGCCGTACCAGGCGCGCCTACTTCGCGAGCAGGCCGCGCTTCTGGAGCGTCGACTCCATCGAGCCGGGGTTGATGTCCCGCCCCTGGGCGACGCGATCGTTCCACGTCTCCGCCTTGCCGATGGTGCCGGGCACCTCTTCCATCGTGATCGTCCCGGGCACCGGGCAGACCAGGTGGCACAGGTTGCAGCCCACGCACTCCACCTCGTCGATGACGGGGAGGAAGCGGCTGATCGCGCCCGCGGCCTTCACCGGCACCTCGGGGATCGACGCGGGAATGTGCGTGTGGCCGGCCTTCACGTGCTCTTCGTGCGTGCGGCCGGGGATCAAGATGCACTGGTGCGCGCCGTCCATGCAGGCGACCGTGCACAAGTTACAACCGATACACGTCTCAGGGTTGATCCGCGCCTTGAGGTTGTAATTGAGATCGAGATCGCCCCACTCCGAGTACGCGGGCAGCGCCTTGCCGCGGAGCTCGTTGACCGACTTCATTCCCTTGCTGTCGAGGAAGTCCGAGAGGCCCTCGATCATGTCTTCGACGATGCGGTAGCCGTAGTGCATGACCGCGGTGCAGACCTGCACCGACGTCGCGCCCAGGGCGATGAACTCCGCCGCGTCGCGCCAGTTCGAGATGCCGCCGATGCCCGAGATGGCCATGTGCCTGGTGAGCGGGTTCTTCGCGAGCTGGCTCATCATGTACAGGGCGATGGGCTTGACCGCCGGGCCACAGTAGCCGCCGTTGGTCGACTGGTTGCCGACGCGAGGGTTGGGCACCATGCGATCGAGGTCGACGCCGAGCAGCGACTTGACGGTGTTGATCAGCGAGAGCGCCGGGGCGCCGCCGCGGGCTGCTGCTTCACCGGGCTCGTTGATGTCGCCGGTGTTGGGCGTGAGCTTGATGATGACGGGCGTCTTGGCGTACTCCATCGCCCAGCGGGTGATCTCCTCGAGCACCTTGGGCTCCTGGCCCACCGCGCTGCCCATGCCGCGCTCGCACATGCCGTGCGGACACCCGAAGTTCAATTCCAGACCATCACAGCCGGTGGCCTCGGCCTTCTTGATGATCTCCTTCCAGTTCTCTTTCGTCTCGACCATCAGCGAGGCGATGATCACGTTCTTCGGGTAGCGCTTCTTGACCTCGTACATCTCCTTGAGGTTCACCTCGAGCGGCCGGTCGCTGATGAGCTCGATGTTGTTGAGCCCCATCATGCGGGTGTTGCCGTAGTCCTGGGCCCAGAAGCGCGAGGTGACGTTGGTGACCGGGTCACCGAGCGTCTTCCACACCGCGCCGCCCCAGCCGGCGTCAAAGGCACGCATGATCTGCGGGCCGGAGTTCGCGGGAGGCGCCGATGCCAGCCAGAACGGGTTCGGCGACTTGATGCCACAGAAGTCGATGCTCAGATCAGCCATGATTACTTCGCTCCCAGGGCGTGCAGCATGTCGCGCACGGCAAGCTTTGCTTCCTGCACAGCGTTCACGACCTCTTTGCCCCCATTGACGCAGTCCCCGCCGCTCCACACCTTCGGGTTGCCGGTGCGGTGGGTCTTCGGGTCGACGATGACGTTGCCGTACGTGTCGAGCGCCACGCCGGCGAAGGCCTTGGCGACGCCGGTAGCGGTGGCCTGGCCGATGGCGAGGGCGACGAGCTCGCAGCTGAGCGACTCCTCGCCGCCGGCGACGGGCTTTCCCTTCTCGGTGCGCGCGAGCTTCGCGCCCGTCAGCTTGCCCGAGGCGTCGCGCTGGAACTCGGCGACCGCACGCTGCTCGATGAGCCGCACGCCGTGCTTCCGGGCCGACGCCAGCTCGTGCTGGTAGCCGGACATGTCGGTGAGGCCGCGGCGGTAGACCATCGCCACGTCGGCCACCCCGAGGAGCTTGAGCTCGTGGGCGATGTCGATCGCCGTGTTGCCGCCCCCGATGACGAGGGCGCGCTTGACGCCGTCGAGCGTGAGCTTCGGGTCGGCCTTGATGTGCTCGATGAGATCGACCGCGCCCCACACGCCTGCGCCGTCTTCACCGGGCACGCCGAGCTTCGAGTCAGCGCCCAGGCCGAGACCGAGGAACACGGCGTCGAAGTCCTTGAGCAGCGACTCCGCCGAGACCTGGCCTGCGCCGCCCGGCCCTGAGACGACCTCGAGGCCGGTCTTCAGCTGGATGTCGCCGAGCCCGAAGACCTGGCCTACCTCAGCGAGAGCCGCGGCGCCCGACTGCTTGTAGGGCGCGATGCCCAGCGTGTTGAGCCCGCCGGGGACGTTCTTCCGCTCGAAGAGGACCGTTTGGTGGTCCTCGAGCGCGAGGAGCCCGGCGGCCGCGACGGACGCGGGCCCGGCGCCGATGATCGCGATCTTCTTGCCCGAGGCCGCCTTCTTCGCCGGGAGCAACGACGAGAGCGGCCTGGTCTGCAGCGTGCTCTCGGTCGCGAAGCGCTGGAGGCGGCCGATGGCGATCGGGTCCCGCTCCCACGCGTTGTAGACGCAGGCGCCGGCGCAGAGCGTCTCGACGGGGCACACCCGCGCGCATGACGCCCCGAGGATGTTGTCCTTGAGGATGGTGCGCGCCGCGCCGGTCGTGTTGCCGGTGCTGATCTTGTGAATGAAGTTGGGGATGTCGATGCCAGTCGGGCACGCCTTGATGCAGGGCGCGTCGACGCAATACAGGCAGCGGTTCGCCTCGGTGACGGCTTCTGCGGGCGAGTACGCGGGCTTCGACTCGCTGAAGCGCTGCTCGAGACGACCGTCGGGCAGCACGGGGAGCGGATGCATCGAACCTCCGGGAAAGCGGGGGTCGAGAGGGTCGCCGTGGGATCACCCGGTGTCAACGACGGCGGTTGACGCCCCGAGTCAGAAGGCGCAATTCCGGAGCGTGGAGTTGTCGATCACCCACAGCTGGTCCGAGAAGCAGAGGTCGATGCTGCTGA
>JBBRUE010000332.1:0-7383 GCA_038248085.1 Myxococcales bacterium
GCGAACTTCGGGTCACCCGGCAACGGCTGCTCGTCGGCCAGCGCGGGACCGAGCGCGTTCATCGCGGCGATCACCGCGTCCTTGCGATCCTTGAACGGCATCGCGGCGAGCTCCTCGGGGAGGATCGGCCGGCCCAGCCAGTAGTCCTGCTTGCCGAAGCCGAGCGGGAACTCGAGCCGCTTCTCGAGCGGGTCGCGCGGCAGCCCACCCGCGAGCCGCACCGGGATGATCGGCGCGCCCACCGCGAGCGCCATGTCGATGAACGCGCTGCTCATCTTCAGCACCGGCGCACCGCACGCCAACGAGCGCGTGCCCTCGACGTGCACCATCACGCTCTTGCCCGCGGTCTTCATCTCCGCGCCGAGCTCGCCGACGATGCGCAGCAGCGACTCCTTGTCGTCCCGGTCGAAGAAGGTGATCACCTTCGGGTCCGCCACGCCGGGGTACGAGAAGTTGTGCGCGATGAGCGTGCCCAGCCAGCTCGTGCGGTGCTCTGCCTTCGCCAGCGTCACCGTCGGCGTCTTCGAGAGCGCCGAGACCAGCACGCTGAAGAGCAACGACTCCACGCCGACCTGGTGGTTGGCGAGGTACACGCAGCTGCGCCCCTGCACGCGCGCGAAGGCCTCGGGGTCGGCCAGCACCACGTCGCCGACGAAGCGCTGCACGAGCCCGTAGTAGAGATCTTCCACCGGCCACTCGCCGACGCCGAAGCGCGCACGCCACCACGCCTTCACCGCCGTGAGGTCCTGCAGCGGCGGAGCGGAGTCGCTCACCACCACTTCGTCCCCCGTTCGCTGCACGGAGAGCGGGTGCAGTCGCAGGGGCCGCATCGCCGCGCGCGCGCCCGCGGCCTCGACGGTCACGGTCGACGGGTGCACGAAGGCCCGCCGCGCGAGGTGGTCGCGCACCGCCACTTCGCTCAGCAGCTCACCACGCCGCTCGGCAGGCACGCCGTAGATGCACGCCACGTTGCCCGGCAGCCAGTCGCTCTGCCGCACCGTCGACGTCGAGAGCGTGGTGCGCTCACCGTCGAGGGTCGAGAGGCCGACGCCCGGCACGAAGCGGCGATCCTTCAGGAAGCTCCGGCGCGCCTCGCGCGGCGCCGCACCGATGGGACCACGCGGCAACAGCACTTCCACCAGCCGGAAATCGAGCAGCACCCGCACGCCGTCGAGCACCTGCACGTCGAGCATCGGGAAGCGCGTCTCACCGTCGAAGCCGGCGAAGCGCGTCTCGAGCTTCAGCGTGCCCTTGTCCGGCAGCGTCGCGAACCGGCGCAGCGACTTCAGCCGGTAGGGGTAGGCGACGTGATCTTCCGCGACCTGCGACGACCACTGGAACAACGCGTCGTGCGGGATCGCGTGCGTCGCCGCGTCGAGCACGCCCTGGTTCAGCGCACCGCGCGGCACGGAGCCTCGACCCGCATCCAACATCGCCGTCGCGCCAGTCGAACCGACCTTCAGCGCGGTGAGGTACTGGAACGCCTTGCCGTGAAACAACGCACCCGACGCGTAGGGGTCGGACTGCTCGACGAGATCCACCAACGGAGCGAACGGCGCCGGGGCCGCGAGCGGCGCCGCGAAGGACACGGTGCCCGAGGCCACTGGCTCGAAGCGCGACAACGCCGCGTCCTGCGCGTCACGCCACGCGAACAGGGTCACTGCGCGCTCGTCACCCTCCCCTGTCACCTCGGTGCGCAGCCGCACCGGACCACCGGCGAACGGCAACCACCGCTGCACCTGCACGTCCTTCACGAGGGAGACTGCGCGGCCTTCCTGCAGCTCCGCCGCGGCGACGAGCCGATCGACCATCGACATCATCGGCAACGCCGGCATCGTCCACGTCGGGCAGTGGTCGAGCAGCCAGGTGTCTTTCGACGGGTCGAGCGACGCTTCGCCCGGCTCGCGGCGCTTCGGCTCGAGCGGCGCCCCGCCCGGCACGATGCGCATGCCCATGTTCTTGGCGTAGTAGATGCGCTTCCCGTCGACCCACAGCCAGCCCTCGGCGATGGCGAAGCGGCCCTTCGCGTCTTCACCGACCTCGGTGATGTGCAGCTCGCTGGTGATGACCTTGTTCTTCGGCACCACCTGCCCGCGGTACTTCCAGGTGATCGGCTTCTCGAGCATGAGCGGCTCGAAGCGCGGGTTCGAGATCCCCTCGCCCATGCCCTGTTCGAGCATGAAGTACTGCAGCAACTGCGTCAGCGCCTCGATGCCCAGCGAGCCCGGCTGCACCGGGTCCTGGAAGAAGTGCGCCTTGAAGAACCACTCGTCGACGTCGACGGTCTTCTCGGCGCGGAGCAGGCCGATGCCCTTGTTGCCACCCTGCGGCCAGAAGCCGGTGACCCGGTCGAGCATCAGCAGCATCGAGCCCGGCAGCTTGAGCGGACCTGCGCAGTACTTCGCGGGGCGCGCCGTGAGGTCGGTGATCTCCGTGGCGGGCACTTCCATGCGCGCGCGCTCGTCGGGGGTGACGGGGAGCCCGACCTGGTTCTCGAAGGCCTCTTTGGGGAAGAAGCCGAAGACCGTCTTCATCTCGAAGACCTTCGTCTCGCCGATGAAGCACTCGACGGCGAAGTTCTCGATGATCATCCCCGCGCTCTGGGAAATCGAGAGCAGCTTCACCTTCGTCTTGAAGATGCCGCTCGCCGGGAGGATCTCGGTGAAGAGCGTGCCGGTGCCGTCGAGGTTGCGGAATAGCAGGTCGGTGTCGGTGGTCAGCGCGCTGCCGACGTACGACGCGAGCCAGCCGCAGGGCTGCAGTGCTGCTTCCATCACCACGCAGAAGGGCATGGTGGGGTGTCCGTTCTGCTCGAAGTACCACTGCTCGACGGGGACGTCGTATTCGACCTCCACCGAGGTGCCGGCCTTCATGCCGCCGATCGGGCCGTCGAGCGCGGTGATGCGAGACATGAAGTGGTACGGCGGGCCGGGCAACCGCGCCGCGCGACGCGAGCCATCGAAGCGCGCGTAGAACGGACCAAACGCCTTCGACGGAGGGCCCCACGCGCAGGCCAGCAGCGAGTGGTAGTCGAAGGGGAAACCATCGACGACGGCCACCGGCTTCGGCTCGACGTGGCCCACCATGCCGCTGAGCAGGCGGAGCGGAACCGGCGCACCGGTGCGCTGCGTGGCGACGGGCGCGAGGTTCTTCCAGTGCTCCATCGGCCAGTCGGGCACGAGGCGCAGGCCGACGCGCTTGGCGTGGAACGCCTTGCGACCGTCGACAGTGCACAGCAGGTCCGCGTACACGGTGGGGATCGGCCCAGCGATGACCTCCGAGACGAAGACCTCGTAGACGAGGTGCTTGCTGCTCGGCGTCACCTGGCCGCGACAGCGCATGGGGATGCGGTTCTCGGTGACCGGCTCGAAGCGCCACGCGTCGCGCTCGACGGTGAACCCGAGCGACGCGAGGTACACCGACATCGCCTGCAGACAGCCGTCGAACATCAACGTGCCCGGCATGCAGGGGTCGTTCTTGAAGTGGCCCTTGAAGAACCAGTCGTCGGGCGTCACCGGCGTCTCGGCGCGCAGGTAGCCGCGGCCCCACGGGCCCCCGGTCGACGAGAGCTCGGTCACCTCGTGGAGGAACTGCATCTTCTCGGCGGTGATGCGCGGCGTGCGCACGTGCGTGCGAGTGAGATCCCAGCCGGGACCGAAGCACTCCCACGGGCGGCCGGAAGCAAACGCGCGGAGCTGATCAGCGGTGAGGCTCGTGCGCGTACCGGTGATCGCGGGCGGATCGAGCGGGCCTGCTGCGGGCTTCTCGGTCGCCGCGTCCCACAAAACGCCCGCGGAGTTGGCGAGTTCTTCGTCGGTGAAGAAGCCGGCCTGGCCGTTGCGCACCGTGAGGCGCGTCTCGCCACGGACCTGGCAGTCGTAGTGGAAGAAGAAGAGGCGCACGTCGCCCTGAGTGGCGTGGCCGTCGACGTGGATGTCGTAAGACAGCGTGTCGCCGGGGACCGGCAGGCCCCCGTGGTACGTGAGGTCGCAGCCGAGCAGGCGGTACACCCGCTCGCCCTGGTTGAGTGAGTCGATGCCCAGCCAGCTGATCAGCAGCAGGTCGGCCTGGCCCGACTCGATCATGATGCCCGCCGGCATGCGGCCCTCGCCGTCGAGGTACCAGCTGTCGGCGAGCACGTCGGTCTCGGTCCACAGCGTGCCCTTGCCCATCGAGCCCGCGACGGCGTCGATGCCCGTGACGCGATCGGCGAGGAGCAGCGGCGGCTCCGGCATGCGCACCTGGCGCACGTAGCCGTCCTGCTTCTCGAACTGCGGGCCGAAGACGGAGGAGATCTTCCCGCCCGCGAGGACCTCGAGTTGGGCGCGGTTGAACTTCGGGCCGGGGAGCACGGCAGGGCGCGGGGTGGCGGGAATGCGCGGCGTGGCGGTGGCCGAGACGGTCATCGCGCTCGGGGCAGTGTGCGGCTTCGGCGTGACGGGGGCGTGCGGTGCGCTCGCTGTGGGCTGCGCGGTCGCTGTGGGCTGCGCGGTCGCTGCGTGCTGCGTGGTCGCTGCGTGCTGCGCGGTCGCCGTGTGCTGCGCGTTCGCTGTGTGCTGCGTGGTCGCTGTGTGCTGCGTGGTCGCTGCGTGTTGCGCGGTCGTACCTGTATTCGGTGCGCTGTTGAGGTTCGCCGGAGCGGGTCCACCGAACTGGGGCGGAGTCACTGGCGCGCCCTGCGTCGCCGCGGTGTAGGCGCGAAGCAGCGACTCCTCGGCGTTGCGTTGGAGCGCGAGGAACTGCTCGTGCACGGCGGCCTGCTGGGCGAGGAACTCGCGGTGAACCTGGGCGAGCTGCGCCTGGTGTGCGGCAAAACGAGTCAGGCTGTCATTCATGGCGGCGGGTCTCGTGGGGGTCATGCGCGCCGGCGACGCGGAGCGCGTCCCGACTGCGGAGGTGGAAAAAGGAAGAAGAGGAGCGGTCCCGGCCCGGGAAGGCGTCTGCCAGACCGGACCACCCGCACCGGGGAAGCGCGACGCGAGCTGCGAGCCCTGGACGCCAGGTGAAGACGCGCCGACAGAGGACAATTCGGTGGGTGAACCGACCGCCGTACCGGCTGACGCGAAGAAGTCCGCGCGGGATGCGCTGGGCATGACGACCGACGGCGCCGACCGAGCAGGAGCTGCAGCAGCGCCGGATGACACGCTGGTCTGGGCAGCGACCACTGAAGCGCGCGCGTTCTGGACCGCGCTGGACTGTGCGGACTGTGCGGACTGTGCGGACTGCGTAGAAGCGGACTGCGCAAAAGCGGACTGCGTAGAAGTGGAGACTGCCCACGCGCCCGACGAAGCAGCTTCTGCGCCTCGCGCGGCGTGCACCTTCGTCGCCTGAAACACGGGCTCGAGGTACGGCGCTGGCGCCATGAACTGCGTCCCCGGCACAGCGACCGGATCGTGCGAACCCTGCGCCTCCGCCTTCGTCGAACGTGTCGCGGCGATCAACTCAGGCGCGCGGCTGCTCAGCGAACTCGCCGGATCGGCGACAGCACCGGGCGAGCGCGGCGGCTGCATCTCCGGTGAACTCACCGACCCAGCGACCGGCCGCGGCACCTTGCGCACCGGCGGCGCGTGGGCCGCCAGCTTCAACATCCGCCCGGTCGGCTTCGACGTCGCCGCACCGAGCGCCAGTGCGTCTTCAAGCGCACGGGCATCGACCTTCACGCCCGCCGCGACCAGCCACGCCGTCGCGTTGAGCACCTGCCGCACGCCCGAGCGACCGACCACGTCGAGCGACACCACGAGGTGCTCGCGGTCCCCGAGGATCCCGCGGATCCACCCCGCGCACAGCCCACGCGGCCCGTGCTCGATGAACACGCGCACGCCATCGGCCCACGCGTTCTCGATGGTCTTCGTGAAGTCGAGCGTCCGCAGCGCCTGCCCGGTGATCGCGTCGGCCGGCTGCTCAGACGTCGTGGGTACGTACGAGGCGTTGGTGGCGTTCGTATAGAAGCGCACGCCCGGCACGGGCCGCACTTCGCGACGGTGGAGTTCCCACCACGCGTCGCGGATCTCGCCGACCTCGGGGCAGTGCGCCGCCATCTCGTAGCCGAGCGGCAGGGTGCGCTCGCGCCCGAGCCTGGTGACGACGCGCTCGCACGCGGCCGCCTCGCCGCCGATGACGCAATCTTCCGGCGAGTTGACGATGGTGAGGTGCGCCAGCGGCTCGGGGGCCAACGCCGCGCGCACCTGCTCGAGCGGCGCGCGAATCACGAAGCTGCTCCAGGTGGTGCCCTCGACTCCGGCGCGCTTCCACGCGCGACGCGGCGCTTCGAACGCGCCCACGAGGTCCTCGGTGAAGGTCGTGCCCGCGCGGCTCGCCTTGATCATCGCGCCGAGGTCGTTCCACGCCCCCATCGCGAACAGCGAGTTCGACTCACCCGACGAGTAGCCGATGGCCGCTTCGGGCTTCAGGCCCAGCAAGCTCCGCGTCACTTCCGCGTGGAGCTGGCACACGAACGACGTGCCCCAGAGCTGATCAAGCGGGTGCGTCGCGCTGCCCTCTCCCGGGCCGTAGAGCCAGTCGGTGACCGCCTCGAGCTCGGTACAGCGCGCGGCGACCCGATCGACCATGCCCGGTAGCGCGAGCGCGAGCTCCCGGCCCATGCCCGGGTACGCCGCAGCGGCACCGGTGAAGACGAAGGCCGTCTCTCCTCCGAGCGGCGCTTCGCGGAAGGCCACGCCCTCGGGCGGAGGTCCGCCTCCCTCGAGCCAGCGCCGGGCCTGCTCGCGGCGCGTGGTGAGCTCCGCGGCGTCGGAGGCGACGATGACGATGCGCGCCGGTCCCGTGGGCGAGGTGCGCTCGATCGCGAGCGACGCCAGGGCATCGGCCTTGTTCGCGCCTGAGTAGACGTGGAGCCGCGCAGGCGCCTCGGCACACCACGGCGCGACGGCAGCGCCCTCGAGGAGCGCGGAGGCGTTCGGCGCTTCGAGTACGGAGACGGCGATCTGCGCAGTGCGCACACCGAACCAGGGCGTCGCGGCGGCGCCGAGGTGCGGCCGGGCGCCGTGATGCAACGAGATCGCAGCGGCGGCGACGTGCAGCAGTCCGCTCGCGGCGTGGGCCTGACCGAAGGCGGCAGTGAGATCGAGCCCGCCGCTCGCGTCACCGAGACGCAGGGTCTGGTCGCTCATGGCTGCACCCGACTTCGAGCCAGCGCGGGCATTCGATGCCGCGACGGAAGCCGCAGGCATCGTCGCGTTGCCCGCCCGCGAAGCTCCTGATCCGCTCGATGCTTCGTCCGCGATGCGCGACGACGAAGTGGCGACCGCGCCCGGCATGACCGCGCCACGCGAGACGCGCGCCGGGGTTGCGGTGCTCGAGAGGAGGGCGAAGACAGGGTCGCCATCGCGCTTCGCATCAGCGAGCCGCTTGAGCGTCAGCACC
>JBBRUE010000333.1:0-7381 GCA_038248085.1 Myxococcales bacterium
CGAGCGCGTCGAGGAAGCTCCGGTTGTGGGACACGAAGATCAACGTGCCCGTGTAGTCCTCGAGCGCCTCGATCAACGCCTCGGAGCTGTCGAGGTCGAGGTGGTTCGTCGGCTCGTCCATCACCAGCAGGTTGGCCGGCTTGAGCAACAGCTTCGCCAGGGCCACGCGCGCGCGCTCACCACCCGAGAGCACGCCTATCTTCTTGTCGACGTCGTCGCCGGAGAAGAGGAACGACCCGAGCACGCTGCGCACGAACGACTGCGGCTTGTCGGGCACCAGCTCCATCATCTCCTCGAGAACGGTGTGGCTGCGCTCGAGGGTGTCGGCGTGGTGCTGCGCGTAATACCCGAGCACCACGTTGTGCCCGAGCGTCACCTCGCCCTGGTCCGGCTCGAGTTCCCCCGCGAGGATCTTCAGCAGCGTCGTCTTGCCCGCGCCGTTCAACCCGACGATCGCGATGCGCTGCCCGCGGAGCACCTGCGCGTCGAGCCCGTCGTAGATGACGTTGTCGCCGAAGGCCTTGCGGATGCCGGTGAACTTCGCGACTTCGCGCCCGCTCTGCGCCACCACGGGAAAGCTGAAGGACACCGTCGCCCGGTCGACGTGGAGCTTCACGCTCTCGAGCTTCTCGAGCTGCTTCATCTTCGACTGCGCCTGCGACGCCTTGCTGGCCTTCGCGCGGAACCGGTTGATGAACGTCTCGAGCTCGGCGCGCCGGTTGGCCACCTTGTCGGCCTGCACCAGCAACCGCTCGTATTCTTCGGCGCGCTGCCGGCGGTAGTCCTCGTAGTTACCCGACCAGGTGCGCACGCCCTCGGTCTCCAGCGAGACGATCTTGTTGATCTGCCGGTTGAGGAAGCCGCGATCGTGGCTGATCAGCACCATCGCCTTGCGCGAGCGCTTCAGGAAGGCGTCGAACCACGCCAGCGTGGGGAGATCGAGGTGGTTGGTCGGCTCGTCGAGCAGCAGCAGGTCGGGGTCCTGCAGCAACAGCCCCGCCAGCGCCGCGCGCATGCGCCAACCACCCGAGAACTGCTCGGTGTCCTTGGTGAAGTCGCTGAGCTTGAAGCCGAGCCCGAGGAGGATCTGCTCCGCCCGGTGCTTGCCGAAGTGTTCGTCGAAGTGATCTCGCTCCTCGTGGAGCTCGGCGAACTCGGCGGCCAGCTCCATCTGCTCGTCGGGGTCGGTGGTCTCGCCCAGCTGCTTCTCGACGGCCACCAACCGCTCGTCGAGCCCGTCGCGGCCCGGCACCGTGGACATCACCGAGTCGACCAGCGAGCCCACGGGCAGCGCGTGGAGATCCTGGAGGAGGTACCCCACCCGCGACTTCCGCCGGAAGGTGAGCGTGCCGTTGTCGGGCGTCACCTGCCCCATGAGGATCTTCAGCAGCGTCGACTTGCCGGTGCCGTTCGCCCCCACCAACCCGATGCGATCGGTCGGCCCGATGGTGAACGAACTCGCGTCGAAGAGAACCTTCGACCCGTACGACAGCTCCAGGCCCTGGACGATGACGAGACTCACGACGCGCGCCGATTAGCACGCACGGCCCGACCGATCCGCGTAAACTCGCGGGCTGCCCATGGCGAAGGAACCCTTCGAGGCCGTCAACGCCCAGGACTTGATCGGCAAGGTGCTCGACGGGCGCTACCGCGTCGAGTCGGTGCTCGGTGCGGGCGGCATGGGCATGGTCTTCAAGGGCGTGCAGACCAGCGTGCAGCGCCCCATCGCGCTCAAGACGCTCCACCCGCAGCTGGCGATGGCGCCGACCTTCTTCGAGCGGTTCAAGCGCGAGGCCGAGGTCGCCAGCCGGCTCCACCACCCGAACATCATCACCATCTTCGACTTCGGCCGGACCGCCGACGGCCTCTGCTACTACGTGATGGAGATGCTGGAGGGCGAGTCGCTGCGCCAGCGCATCAAGCGCGTCGGGCCTTTCACCCTGCGCCAGGCCGCGGCGATCCTCGAGCAGACCGCGGCGGGCGTCGCGCACGCGCACCACCAGCAGGTCATTCACCGCGACATCAAGCCGCACAACATCATGCTGACCTCGGTCGACGGGAACGAGTACGTGAAGGTGCTCGACTTCGGCCTGGTCAAGGCGCTCGAACAGGACGACGAGGAGCAGCTCACCTCCACCGGGCAGGTGCTCGGCACGCCGCAGTACATGCCCCCCGAGCAGGCCGGCGGCGAGGTCGTCGATCAACGCTCCGATCTTTTCTCGCTGACCGGCGTCTTCTACTACTGCCTCACCGGCCACAGCCCCTACGGCGCCAACTCGGTGCGCAAAGCGCTGACCCTCGCGCTGACCGGCAACGTGCCGCTGATCGCCACCTACCGGAAGGGCGCTGCCGTCCCCAGGGCGATCGACGAGTTCATGCTCAAGGGCCTCGCGCCCGAGAAGGAAGACCGGTTTCAGACCGCGGAAGACTTCGTGCAGTCGATGCACGCTGCGCTCTCCGGCGTTCCCGACTCCCTGCTCGACGCCGCACCGCTCTTCACCCCGGAGCCCGGCACTCGCGAGACCGGCAGCAGCTCGTCGTCAGCGTCCCGCAGGAGCGCAGCCCGGTCGAACGTTTCGTCGAAGGCGATCTCGTCGGTGTCCCGGCCGCTCCCGAAGTCTGCGTCCCGGGTCGAACCGGCGCCCGCCGCCGCAGGGCAGATCGATCGCAAGCAGCCCTCCGCCAGCAGCGGCAGCGAGTCAGCGGCGCCCAGGCCGGGCCTGCCACTCGGGGTCCTCGTCGGCATCGCCGCCGCGCTCGTGAGCGGCATCGGCGGCGCGCTCTTCTGGAAGGTGAGCCGGCCCGAGCCCGTCGTCGCCCCGCCCGTCAAGGTGACCACCCGGCCGGAGCCGACGACGCCCGTACCGCCGACGAAGGTCGAGCCGGCCACGGTGAAGGTCACGCTCAAGACCACGCCCGACGGCGCCGAGATCACCGAAGACGGCGTGGCGATCGGCAACACACCGCTGACCATCGACTGGCCCCGGGGTGCGACGCGCACCCTCACCTTCAAGCTCGCGGGCCACAAGGAGTTGAGCAAACCGCTCCGATCCGAGGCCGATCAGGCCTTCGACTTCCAGCTCGAGCCGCTCGCTCCCAAAAACCTGGGCGGAAGCAAGAAACCGCCGCTGAAAAAGGACCCCGAGATCGGGGCCTTCGACTGACCAAACGAGGGGTCCGCCATGACCCTGTACGTTTGATTTTCGTATGATTTCAATTGGTTGAACATCGAGACGCGCGAGTCGCTTCGCCTGTTGGCGCTGTCGGTTATGGTCGCCGCGACCGTCCGAAAGACCCGATGACAACCGCCCTCGCCGCCCCCGCACTCTTCAAAGAAAAGGCCCCCGAACCCCACTTCGGGGACGGTCTGCCACCGGCCAGCGCGTTGCTGCTCAAGGCGCGGATCAAGGACCTCCAACTTCACCTCAAGGGAACCCGCCTCGAGAAGTTCATCCACCAGCTCTACGAGGAGCTCGAGGCGCGAGGCATCGCCCACCGCCCCGAGTGCTACCTCTCGGATCAGTGGGGCTGCCCGTCGGGCGTGCCGGTGATCGGCATTCCGTTCTACCTGGCTGATCAGAACCTCCTGCAGATCGAAGACGCGCTGGGCGCCGGCGCCGAGACCGAACGCGACATCATGATGTACCTCCGCCACGAAGCGGGGCACGCGTTCAACTACGCCTACAAGCTCCACGAGAGCGACGAGTGGAAGAAGCTCTTCGGCGACTTCGGCAAGCCCTACCTCGACACCTACAAGCCGCACCCCTTCAGCCGGAAGTACGTCGCCCACCTCTCGGGCTGGTACGCGCAGAAGCACCCCGACGAAGACTTCGCCGAGACCTTCGCCGTGTGGCTGACGCCCGGCTCCAACTGGGCCGATCGCTACAAGGGGTGGGGCGCGCTCAAGAAGCTCCAGTACATGCAGGACGTCGGCACCCGCCTCGGCCTCACCCCCGCCCCGGTCACGCTGCACGAGCGCGACATGGACGTGGGGCAGATGGAAGAGACGGTGCTCGACCACTACCGGCAGCGCGCGCTGGAAGAGAAGATCGATCACTCGATCGGTGATCAGCTCGACCAGGATCTCGTCGCCCTCTTCGAGCCGGAGAACGCCGGCAACACCGCGGCCGACACGCTGCTGCGCGCCGAGCGGCAGCAACTCATTCAATCGGTCACGCAGTACTCGGGGGTCTCGCGCGCCGTCGTGAAGTCGGTGCTCGACCACCTGCTCGAGCGCGTCACCGTGCTCAAGGTCACCGTGCATCGCGACAAGGCGCGCGACTACATGACGCGCCTGACGGCGCTGCTCACCACGCTCGCGATGAACTTCCTCTACACGGACAAGTTCTTCGACGTGGAGTGAGCGAACGGATCTACAGTGGTGCTGCATGGCAGCTGCCACCGTTCCCTCGTTGAGAATCTCCGTCTTGCACTATCAACCCTCGGGCGATCCCATGGATCCCGTGGTGCAAGACGTCTTCGACGCGCTCAAAGCGCTCGGCCACACCCCTACCCTCATCGACGTGCACGACCGGGTCTTTGATCTGCTGACCCAGATCGAGAAGCAGAAGCCCGACCTCGTCTTCAACGTCTGCGAGACCTTCGCCGACGACTACCGCCTCGAGGTGAACGTCGCCGCGGTGCTCGAGATGGCCGGCGTGCGCTTCACCGGCTCGGGCACCGCCGGGCTGCTGCTGGCGCAGGACAAGATCCTCACCAAGCAGCTCCTCGAGTACCACGAGGTCAACACGCCCAACTTCCTCACCTTCGACGGCGAGGCCTTCGAGGCGTTCGGGCGCATGAACTTCCCGCTGATCGTCAAGCCGGCGCGCAGCGATGCCTCGATCGGCATCGGCCAGCACTCGGTGGTCAAGGACTGGGACGAGCTCACCAAGCGGGTGCGCGAGATCCGCCGCACGCTCAACGACGAGGCGCTCGCCGAGGAGTTCATCGACGGGCGGGAGGTCTACGTCGCGGTGATCGGCACCCCCACCCGGCCGGAGATCCTCCCGATCATCGAGCTCAACTGGGGCCGCTGGAACCCCGACATCCCCAAGGTGAGCGACCGCGAGGTGAAGTTCGGCGACACCGGCGAAGATCACCCCCACCTGGTGATCGCCGAGGACATCTCGCCCGAGCTCAAGGCGCGCATCGAGCGCAGCGCCCTGCTCGCCTACCGGGCCCTCAAGATCCGCGACTACGCGCGCGTCGACTTCCGCATCTCGAACAAGACCGGCGAGCCCTTCGTGCTCGAGGTGAACCCCAACCCGTACCTCGAGAAAGACAGCGAGTTGGCGATGGCCGCCGAGCACCGCGGCCTGAACTACAACCAGCTCATCGAGCAGATCATCGAGTCGGCGGCCAACCGCTACGGGCTCAAGGTGAAGGCCGAAAAGACGACCACCGGGGAGATCCCGGTCGACCCGGCGCGTGAGCAGCGGGCCTGAGTCACCCTGTAGCAGCCTGTGTGCGCGCCCAGAATCTTGGGCGATTTGCTTGATCCCCACGCGATCCGGCTCTCACAATCAGCGCGAAGCCTTCGCCGACAAGGAGCTCTCATGAAGCACCGCCTCTTCCGCACCCTGGCCCTGACCATGGTGACTGTCCTCTTCTCCACTGGCTGCATGATGTCGCGGCTCGTCGATCGCGCCTTCCTCGGGATCACGGTGCGACGCCCGTCGTACCAGGACCGAAAGACGACCGGCGTCTTCCTGCTGCCCTTCACCTTCGTGATCGACGTCGCGACCTTCCCCATCCAGGCGTTGCTGGTGGTGATCCTCGGCGACAACTTCCCGTTCACCGACCCGCCCGACGCGTTGACGCAGAGCATGCACGCCTCGCTCGACGCCAACCCGCGCTTCCAGAACCTGGGGGACGCCGAGAAGGCGATCGCCCGCGCCGAGCTCGACCAGATCATCCTCGACAAGAAGCTCACGCCGAACACCGCGATGGGTCTGGGCGAGGACGGCCACTGGACGCTCGTCGAGCTCAACGCGGAAGCCCGCCAGCAGCTCATCGCCCGCGCGCAGCAGCCGCAGGCGCCCGAAGCACTCGTCTGCGAGCGCTGAACTCCGCGCTCACCCCAGGTTGGCGTCGAGGAAGGCGAAGGTGTCCTTCCAGCAGCGACGGGCCTGGGGTGACCACGAAGGCATGAAATGCATGGGGCCCGCGGGGATACTCGCGGGCCTCTGTGTTTGTGGAGCCGATGCGGTCACGGAAGTAGGTGCTCCGCTTCGACATGAAGCGGAAGCCGCCGCCGTGAATGTAGAGGACGACCGGCAACGGCCCGTCCACCTGCTTCGGCCGGTAGACGTCGAGCCGGTGCGCGTCGCGGCCCGTGCCCCGGTAGGCGACATTCTTCTCCACGTGCACGCCGTGGAGGTGCGGCCAGGCCCAGGGCAGGACGATTGATCAACACGCGCTCACAGCCCCAACGCGATCGACACTGCGTCGACCACGTCCTTCGCCGAGGGGAACTGGCCGAGCTGCTTCTTCGCCACGACCTTCCCGTCGACCGCCACCTCGAAGATGCCGCCGGAGCCGAGTACCAGCACCGCGTCGATCTCGAGTTCGTCTTTCAGCGCAGCTGCCGCCCGGGCAGCCTGGGGGCGGTAGCCTCACGCCGTACAGTAGGTGATGGTGATCTTTGCCACGGAGACTCCTTACGAGGGGTGCAGCAGGTCGTAACCGAGCCGGGTCACCAGTGCCAAGACGACCAGCAGCACCACCCGTCTCACCAGGGTGTCTCCCCCCTTGACCGCCAGCTGTGCGCCGATGGTGCCGCCGATGAACTGCCCGGCCGCCATGGGGATCGAGATCTTCCAGATCACCAGGCCCTTCCACGCGAGGAAGAGCATCGCGGCGAGGTTCGAGGCGAAGTTGACGACCTTGGCGTTCGCCGAGGCCTCCTGCAGCGTGAAGTGCAGGAGCATCACGAAGCCGAGAATCAAGAATGTGCCTGTGCCCGGGCCGAAGAATCCGTCGTAGGCGCCGATGAGGAGCGCGAGCACCGCCGCCTTGAGTCCCGCCCGCGCGCTGGGAGCCCCGGAGCGGACCGCGGGCGGACGAACGAACGCGACGGTGAACCCGGCGACGACGAGCAGCACCAGCACCAGCGGGCGGAGGATCTTCGGGTCGAGCAAGGTCAGCAGCAGCGCGCCCCCGCACGAACCGACAAAACCCAGCGCGAACAGCAGCGGGGCACGGCGGGTGTCGATGAGGCGGGCACGCCAGAAACGGAACAGCGCGGCACCACTCCCGAAGACGGCGGAGCCCTTGTTGGTGCCAAAGACCATCGGGGTGGGAATGCCGGTGGCGAGCAGCGCGGGCACCGTGAGCAGCCCGCCCCCGCCGGCGATCGCGTCGACGAGCCCCGCGACGA
>JBBRUE010000334.1:0-7348 GCA_038248085.1 Myxococcales bacterium
ACTTGCCGATCGACACCACCCGGCCGCTGGAGTTCGGGTCACCGTCGTAGCCGCGCACCTCGACCACCCGGCCGAGCCCCGCGGGGATCTCGGGGATCTTGATCTCCGGGGTCGCCGCGTTGGCCGCGGAGATCGCCGTCTTCGGCTCCATCACGCCGCCATCGGGAGTCGGTGCGCCGGTGACGCGCACGCGGAGGAACTGCACCCCCTCGAAGGGGTTCGACGCCATGTCGCAGTTCTGCGTGACGATGTTGACGGCGTAGTTCACTTCTTTCGGCGCGCAACCGACGACACCGACCGCCACCAGGGCGCTCAACCACAGTCGCTTCATGTCACTCACCAGGTCGCCGTGACGGTGCCCGTCACCGGTTTGGTCAAAGCCGTAATGCCGAAGTAGCCGCCCACGCCGGCGCCTGCCGCCACGGCGACGCCCGTGACGACCCACACCCAGGCCGGAACGCCGCTCTTCACTTCAGCCGGCTTGGGGCTGTCTTCGGGGCGCTGGACGATCTCCGAATCGGGTGGCGTCTCGACGACGACCGCCTTGATCGGCTGCTTGGGGGTGAGCACGACCTTCTTCGACTTCGGCCCGGAGGTCTCGAGGTCGTCGGGGTTGACCGCGGTCGGCGAGTCGGTGCGCGCCACCATCGTGCCGGTGCCGGCCTTCGCCGCACGGCTGGCGAGGTTGAGGGGCAACGACGCCGCCGAGCCGAACGACATGAGCCGCTTCGACAGCTCGTCGGCCAGCTTGAAGGCCTCGGTGTTCGCCGTCAGCACATCGGTGTCGAACGAGACGGGCGTCAGCGCGCTGGAGGCCGACTTGCGCGCCGAGAACAGCGCAGTGCCCGCGGTGAGCTGGGTGTCGCTCGTCTTGTAGACGTAGCCGATGAGCGCGAACTCTGCGTTGACCGCCTTGAGGTACGCCGAGAGCCGGCTCTGCATGGGCTCGTCGACCATCATCGCGATCGCCGGGTCGACGACGCCGCCCTTGTTGGGGACGACCACGGTGCGCTCGCTCCCGCCGCCGAAGCTGGCCTTCACCTTCACCATGCCGCCAGCGACGTTGAGGACCTGGCCGTAGCGCTCGCTCTTCGAGCCCTCGACCTTCACGTAGTGCGCGCCGCTGGGGACGTTCTCCTCGAGCACCGGCACCATGCCGAGATCGCGCCCGTCGAGGAACGCGGTCGAACCGGCCGGGCCCTCGATCGACACGGTGCCCTTCGGCTGCTTCTCGAGGCGCTTCTTCGACTTGTCGAACTCCCGCTGGAACACCGGGGGGAAGCCGGGCGGCAGCACGTAGCTGGGCGAGAAGCGCGCGAGGTCGAGCAGCGCGGCCTTCGCGTCCTTCTCTTCACCCATGCGGAACGCGGCCGCGGCCAGCTTCACGTACGCATCGGTGACGCCCTCGTAGTCGGCGGTCGCCGGGTCGCTGAGCATCCCGTCGATGCCCTTGCGCAGGCTGGCCACCGCGTCCTCGAAGCGGAGATCGTCGAAGGCCTTCTTCCCCGCCTCGAGCGCGCTGACGGCCTCGGCGCTCGGGACCTTCTTCGCCCCACTCGGCGCCGCCGCGACCGGAGCCGGCGCAGGCTTCGTCGAAGGCGGCGCGACCAGCTCGAGCACGTCACTGCGCGACTTGAGTTCGTCGATCAGCAGCGCGTGGAACTTGCTCGAGGCGGTCTCGCTCGCTCCTTCACCGGTGGCGAATGGGACGACGACGACACGCGGCTTTTGGGCGTGGGCGGAAAGGCTCCCCACGGCGACGGCCACACACATCAGCGGAATGAGACGGGACATGGTTGGATTTGGCTGATAAAACAAACGGTTAGCCGTCGGCACCATAGTGGTTCCCTCCCCGCGCGGTCAATTGCGACCGTCACCGCCCCAAGGGGCTTTGATCTGAAGCTGTCCCTCACCACCCGCATTTTCATGGGCTACGCCGTGGTGCTCGTCACCTTCGGGGCGGTGTCGGGCTTTTCCGTGTTCACCCTGCGGCAGAACCAGGTTGAAATCCGCCTCGTTTCCGAGGGCTACCTGGGTCTCTCCCAGACGGTCGCCGCCATCGAGACGTTCCAGGCGAACCAGGCGAAAGACACCGATCGGCTCCGGGACGAGCCCTCGGTGGAGACGCGGAAGGCGCTCATCCGCCTCGCGCGGCTCTACTTCCCCGGGTTGATGGCGGGCCGGCTGCAGTCGGGCAAGGAGACGGCCATTCGTGTGCTCGACTTCGCGCCCGAGGCCGAGCGGCCCTTCGTCACTGACGTCGCGAAGAAGTTCGAAGACCTCAAGGTGCGCTTCGACGAGTACGAGGTGGCGGCCGACCAGGCCTTCATTCTGCTCGAGTCGCCGAACCCCGATTGGGACAAGGCGCGGACGGCGCTCGATCGGTTGCAACAGATGGAGAACGCGTTGTCGTCGACGATCCGCCTGCTCCACGGATCGCTCGAGGCGCGCATCCGCGAACGCGTGCGGTTGACCCAGGAGCGCGAGCGGCGCACCGGCGTGGCGATCATTCTGTTGCCGGTGGTGGCGATCGGCGTGGGCTTGCTGGCGACTGGCTTCGCGGCCCGCTCGCTGCGCCCGGTGCGCACGTTGATCGACGGCGTCTCGCGCATCCGCCGCGGGGACTACGAGGCGAAGATCGGCGTCGAGGGCGAAGACGAGATCGCCGTGCTCGCGCGCGAGTTCGACGCCATGGCGAAGGCCCTCAAGGAACGCGAGAGCCAGCTCCAGCAGAAACAGCAGGAACTCCTTCGCGCCGAACGCCTCGCCGCCATCGGCCGGGTCTCCGCCCAGGTCGCGCACGAGATCCGCAACCCGCTGTCGTCGATCGGTCTCAACGTCGAGATGCTGCAGGACCAGCTCCTCGAGGTGCAGTTCAAGACGGTGGAGGAGGCGAAGGAGGCCACCCACCTCCTCTCGTCGGTGATGCGCGAGGTCGATCGCCTCACGGAGATCACCGAGGACTACCTGCGGCTGGCGCGGCTCCCCACGCCGGTCAAGCGCCCCGAAGAGCTCACCCGCCTCATCCTGGAGGTCCTCGGCTTCGCCGGCGAGGAGCTGGAGCGGGCGGGCTTGAAGGTCATCACCGAGCTCCCCGCCGACCCGCTCCCGGTCTCCGCCGACGAGGGGCAGCTCCGGCAGGTGTTCTTGAACCTCATCCGCAACGCGCGCGAGGCGATGCCGCACGGGGGCACGCTCACCGTGACGGCCCTGCCCCGTGACACGCAGTGGCTCGAAGTGCGCATCGCTGATACCGGCGTGGGCATCGCGCCCGAGCTGCGCGACCGACTCTTCGAACCCTTCTTCACCACCAAACAGGGAGGCACCGGTCTGGGCCTCCCGCTGTCCCGGCAGATCGTCGAGGCCCATGGCGGGCGCATCGAGGTCGAAAGCGAGCCCGGCCGGGGCACCACCTTCATCTTGTCGTTCCCACGCGCGTGACCTTCTCTGTCTCCAAAGACGTCCTTCCCTCCGGGCTCACGGTCGTGACGATCGAGACCCCGCATCTCCACAGCGTGATGTGCGCGGTCTACGTGCGCATCGGCAGCCGCCACGAAGACGATCGCACCAACGGCGTCAGCCACATGCTGGAGCACCTCTTCTTCCGCGGCAGCCACGCCTTCCCCAACTCGGTGAAGATGAACGCGGCGGTCGAGGCCCAGGGCGGGAACCTCAACGGCGTCACCATGCGTGACTCGAGTTATTTCTACACGCCGACCCACGTCGACGGCGTCGGGGTCTCGCTCGACATCCTCGGCGACATGATGACGCGGCCCCGGCTGACGCACCTCGAGACCGAGAAGCGCATCGTGCTCGAGGAGATGCTCGACGAGGTCGACGAGCGCGGGCGTGACGTCGACGTCGACAACCTCAGCAAGCGGTTGCTCTACGAGGGCCACCCGCTGTCGATGAAGATCGCGGGGACCCCAGACTCGGTGAAGGGCCTGACGCTGCGCGACGTGCGCCGCCACTTCGCGCGCGGGTACGTCGGCGGGAACATGGTGGTCTCGGTGGCCGGCCCGGTGTCACGGCGCACGGTGAAGGCCGCGGTCACCCGCGCGTTCAAGCACCTGCCGAAGGGACCGCGGATCGAGGAATTGCCGCCGGCGGAGATCAAGCCGAGCGGGCCGCGCTTCAAGTACGTGACGCTCGACGAGGCGCAGGTCGAGTTCCGCATGAGCTTCCCGTCGGTGCGCGAGGATCATCCTGACGCCGCGGGCCTGGGCGTGCTGCGCCGCGTGCTCGACGACGGGCTCTCGAGCCGGCTGCCGCACAACATCGTCGAGCGCCGCGGCCTCGCGTACTCGGTCGGCGCGATGATCGAGACCTTCCACGACACCGGCACCTTCGAGATCGATGGCGCCTCGGCGCCGCAGAACCTCGCGGCGGTGTTCGAGGAGGTCCTCCGCACGCTGGGCACCCTGCGCGCCGGGAAGATCGAGCCCGAGGAGTTGCGCAGGGCGAAGACCCGCTTCGCGATGCACCTCGACTTCCTCCAGGACTCACCGGGTGAGCTGTGCGGGTGGTTCGGTGGCGTCGAGCTGTACCGGCCGGCCGATTCGTTCGCGAAGAAGAAGGCCGAGCTCACGACGCTGACGCTCGGCGACCTCAAGCGGCTGGCGCGCACCTATCTGACGCACGAGCGGCTGGTCACGGTGGCGGTGGGGCCAAGGTCGGCGAAGAAGAAGGCCGAGAAGGTGATCACCCGGGCCGCGCGCTGGCTCCGGTGAGATCGTTCCGGGTGACCCGGGATCAGCGTCGCGAGCCACGGATGATCTGAATGCCGCCGCCCTCGCCGCCCTTCTTCTTGAGGCCGGCGTTGCCCTTCGCGAGCTTCGCCCTGATCTGCAGGTACTCAGCGTTCTTCGGGTCCTTCTTGAGCGCTTCGTTGATCAACTTCTCACCGCGATCCACGTTGGCCCAGGTCTCGGCGTAGTACCGCGCGAGCTGCACCTTCTCTTCCGAGTCGATGTCGTTCTGCATGAACAACTGCTCGAGCGCGGCGATGGAATCGGCCTTGTTTCCGAGGCGCTGGTGCACGCGCCACAGCCGCTTGAGCGCCGGGGAGAACGTGGAGTCGGTGAACAAGGCCGACTGGTAGTCCATCAGCGCGTCCTCGAGGCGGTCCTGCTGTTCCTGCGCACGGCCGCGGACGTAGAGGGCACGGGCCCAGCGGGGTTCCATCGCGAGCACCTTATCGACCAGCACCTGCGCCTCGCCGCCCTTCCCCTGCAGCAGCCGCGTCTCGGCCAGCAACGCGAGCGTCTCGGCGTCCTTGGGGTTCTCTTCCACGATCTGCTCGAGCAACGAGGCGGCGTCGTCCTGGCGACCCAGCTCGTTGAGCACGCGGGCCCGCAGCGTCACCACCTCGGTGCGCCGCGCGTCCTTCGAGTCGATCATCTCCATGTCCTGCTGGGCTTGAGGGAGCTGCCGTTCGTTGAGGAAGTACCGGGCGCGGAGCATGCGCGCGCTGGTGAGCCCGGGATTGTCGGTCAGCAGCCGGTCCATGATCTTCGCGGCGAGCACCACGTCGCCCTTCATGAAGAGGATCTCGGCCTCCATCGTCTTCGCCTCGGCGTCGTCGGGCGCACGGAGCTGGATGCGCTCGAGCGTCTTGAACGCCTCGTCGAAGCGGCCGCGGTGCGCGAGGAGCCGGCAGAGTTCGATCACCTCCTGATCGGCGAGCAGGTCTTCGTCGCGCAGCGCGAGCAGCTCGGCGATGGCCGCCTTGGGCTGGTGCATCTTGAGCAGCAGTTCTGCGCGCTGCCGGCGGATGCCGGGGTCCTGCACGCCGGAGATCGACCCCGCCTGCTTCAGGGTCAGCGCCGCGCCCGCCTCGTTGCCCGCGGCCTGGTAGGCCTCCGCCAACAGCAGGTAGATGCTCACGTCTTCCGGCGTCGCGGAGATCGCCTTCTTGAACTCGTTGGCCGCTGACTCGGGGCGACCGGAAGAGAGCTCGGACCGGCCGTGGGCCACGTAGTCGATCGTGGTCTCGATCTTCTTCCGCGCGTCGGCCTTCTGGCTCGACTCACACGAGAAGAAAGCCGCGGCGATGAGGAACCCGATGAGTCGATGCATCAGACGGGAAAGTACCGATGTTACGATCCGCGGTCGATGGATCCCTTCGTCCGCAAACTCGTGATCCGGCTCTTCGACGAGGGCGCCCCGCTCTCGCGCAACCGGCACTTCCACACCTTCGACTCGGTCGAGGGCAAGCGCGCGATGCGCCTCTCCCGGCGATTGCGGGCGCTGCAGGTAGACATCACGAAGTGCCGCCAGGCGGGCGGGAAGCCGCAGCTGACGCGGTCAGCCGACGACACGGGGTTGGTGAAGATCGAGATCTCGATGGAAAGCCTCAAGTCGAAGCGGCTCACCACGCTCGACGAGGAAGAGTTCGAACTGCTGCGACGGCTGCCCGGAATGAAAGACGCCTTCTGACCTCAGGCGCTCTTCGCGTCGTCCCCGGCAGACTGCGCCCAGGTCGGGCCGCGCATGCGGCGCTCCCGGGTGCGCAGGCGGGCACGCTCAGCAGCCGGAGCCGCGGGGAGGTCATTGGCGGGCATCAGGAGGATCACGGGCTTCGGGCTGGTCGGCTGCATGAGGTCCCTCTGTGCAGCCTCCGCGCCAACGCCTTCCCCTCGGAGTCAGCGCCCTGACGCCGGGTCGGTCGCTCGGCCCAGGGTCAGAGGTCACCCGTCTGGGCCACGCCTTCGGGGATCTCCGCGTTCTGGGACTGCATCGCCGCCAGCAGCAGGGTCCGCACGGCCCCGGCCACGTCGGTGCTGACGATCGCCGCTCCGCCGGGTGCGCCGCGCAGCATGGTGGGCAGCACCTCGGCGGTGTTGAGCCCACCCGCCGCCGACCCCGAGGCGAGCACCATCGGCATGCGCAGCTCGAACGCGCAGTAGCGCGCGAGTCGCATCACCGGCTCCGACTCTTCGAGGATCAACGCGCCGAGCGCCGAGGAGAGGAAAGGTCGCCACAGCGGGCGCGCGGCCTCGGCGGTGGGCGCGAAGACGAAGTCGATCTTCAACACGTCGCTGATCTCGAGCGTGCCGAGGGTGCCGAAGCTGCTGCGCAGGCACGCGGGGTCGCTGACCAGCGGCTTGAGGCCCGGCAACGAGCGCAGGAACCACCGCCCTGACCTGGGGCCGGTGCCGCAGATCACCACCTTCGCCACGAGGGCCTGGCGGTGTGCCCGGCCGCGGAGCAGCTTGCCGCGCAGCGCGTGGACCTCGGCGGCGCCCAGCAGCGGCGCGTCCTGCACGCCGACCGCGTCGAAGCGCTGCACGATGCCCTTCTCGAGCAGCGTGGTGAGCGCTCCCAGGATGTCGAGATCGGGCGCGTC
>JBBRUE010000335.1:0-7332 GCA_038248085.1 Myxococcales bacterium
CCGCCACCAGGTACCGCTTCATCAGGCCGCGCGCCTCGGTGAAGGTGTGGCGCGGGTCTCGCAGCAACGAGACGTAGCATTCCCACAACATCGCGGCCCACACCTCGCCGGTGTTGTGCACCTCGGAGTTGTCCGCGCCGGGCTGGCCGAAGGCGATCGGCGCGGTGGCGTTGGGCGGTAGCGCGGTGCCGTCGGCGATGTGTTTGAAGGTCAGCGGGTTCTTCGCGAAGTCCACCGAGAGCGGGTACCGGCGGAAGCCGAAGTAGTACGCGTTGGTGTCGGTGGCGTAGCCCGCCCAGCCGGCCAGGCCGAAGGCCCCCACCCAGTTCGCGTTCGAAGGAACCTGGGCGTCGGACTCGCGGGCCACCAGCAGCGCCGCGTGGAAGTCGGCCCAGCCCTCGCCCATGCCCACCGCCTGGAGGTTCGAGATGCCGTTGCCGTCACCGATGAGGCGGTTCGAGATGTAGTGCCCCCACTCGTGGGCCACGACGCCGTTATCGAGCGTACCGTCACGGTTCTGCGAGGCGGCGCGGCTCAAGGTCACCATGGTGACGCCGCCGCCCGAGGTGATCAGCCCCTTGAGCGTGTTGCCGGAGTTCTGCGACACCGACATCGCGGGAATGGTGATGTTGCCCATGCCCGGCATCGACAGCGGGCCGCCCGGCTGGTTGTTGGCGATGATCAGCCCCAGCGCCCCCGCCGCCTGCGCCCCCTGCGCCTTCTGGATGAAGGTGCAGGTGCCGCGGTCGATGAGCACGATCTTCCCGGCGGCGCTGTTCGCGGGCCAGGGAGTGGCGCAGCCGTCGGTCGGCGTGGCGTCGCCGTCGTTGGCGAGCATCAGCGGCGCGGTGCGCGTGAAGACCTGCAGGCCGAAGTCCGCCCCGATGGTGTTGAAGCTCTGCGGGGTGGCGAGGTTCATCACCACCGCCGCCGCGTCGGCGCCGTCGAACAGGTACATCTGCATGCGGGGGCTCGCGCCGTCCGACGGGGTCGACATGTTCGCGTTGCTGCGACCCGAGTAGTCCTGCGCCTCGGCCAGCACCGGGTCGTTGCCCGCGCCGCCGCGCATCAGGTTGTTGGTCTGCCCGTTGCCCGCGGCCTCGTTGAAGCCGTCGTCGTAGTACCAGTCGTGGACGAAGTTGTTGTTGTAGTAGAGCTGGGTGATCGCGGCCTGCAGCTCGGGGCCCGCGGTCGCCGGGTCGATGTTGACGTCGTAGGTGTACTCGAAGGTGTTGGTCGAGCTCGCCGTGCCGATCGGGTCGGTGGCCGGGGTGAAGCCGTTGCCCGCGTTGACGTCGGCGTAGGCCACCACGTTGTTGCCGCGCGTCTGCGTCGCGCGCGCCGGCAGCCAGGGGTCGTTCGTCGAGAGGCCCGCGTTGTCGAGCGTCACCATCGACTGCGCGACCGAGCCGGGGTTGAAGTTGCTCGGCGTGCCCGTGGGGTGCGGCGTCGCGCCCAGGCCCTGCGGCCCGTCGTCCGGGAGGAACGTCGCCGGGTCGGCCCACACCTTGTAGGTGAAGGCGTCGGCCGCCGTGAGGTCCTTGCGGTAGAGGATCGCCCCGTCGGCCGCAGAGACGACGAACGACAGCAGCGACGTGTCGTGATCGGACACCGGCACGTCGAGCTCGACGTAGAAGCCGGGCACCAGCCCCTCGGGGAGCGGGAAGTAGACGGCCCGGGTGCGCGTCGGGGTGCGCGAACCGGCGAGCTGCCAGTGCTCGTAGCCTCCGCCGAACTGCCCGAGGTCGGTCAGCGCCGCGGGGTCGAGGGTGCGGCCCACGAGGTTCTGGAAGGCCGCCGCCACCGCGGTCTCAGGCGAGAGCGAGAACTCGCCGCGCACCTTCGTCTCGGGCGTGAGGTAGCCCGACAACGCGACCAGCTGCAGCTTCGCGTTCATGATCACCTTGAGCTCGTCGCGGAACAGCCGCACGCCGTTGACGCGCTGCTGGAAGGTGACGATCACCGCGGTGCCGTCCTTGAGATCGTGCACCTGGGAGACGCGCGCCTCGGCCCAGCGCGAAGGCGCTGCGCGGTAGAGCTCGGCGTGCGAGAGCAAGTAGCGGCGCGCGGCCTGCTCTGGCGAGAGCCCCATGTCGCGGAAGCTGCGACCACCGAGCTCCGGCGCCGACCAGAAGAACGTCGGCACGCCGTAGCGGGGCTCGATCGAGCTCGCGAAGCCGTTGCTCCACGCCTGGCGCGCGGCCGACGAGAGCCCGCGCGCATCGACGAGGGGCCGGGTGTCCTGGCGCGACAGGAAGGCGTCGATCGCCGGGTGCATTCCTTGCGGGGCGGCGACTGCGGTCAACGAGGTGAGCAGCAGTGAACTGAGAAGTCGCTTCGTCATGAAAGGCACCTTTCCAGAGAGGTCGCTGTGTCTCGCAAGTCACAGCCACCGGCGCACGTTCCCCACGTGCGCGGTGCAGGTCCTACTGCCAGCGATCGCTCAGATCAAGGGTGTTTCTCAATAAATTCGATACTTTGCACGACAACAAAGTAGCAAGTGGCTTCGGTAGAAAACTATCGACTGGGCAGCCATGTCAGTGAAGGACAAGGTGTGACACGACTCGTTCCGAGGACTTGTGAAGGGTGAACTGCCGGCGATTGAGGAGGCCATCGACGCGGCCCCTGACGACGCAACGCGCTACGCGGTGCTGGGCGACTGGTACGCCCAGTCGGGGCATCCGCGCGGCGAGCTGATCGCCCTGCAGCTCGATCCCCAACGTACGAAGGCGCGCCGCGAGCGCGAGGAGGCCCTGCTGCATGCGCCGGGCATCCGCATCTCGCAGGGGCCCCGCGCACAGTGGCGGTGGGGCTTCGTCTACACGCTGCTCTTCGAGCTGGTGCATCACGACGCGTGGGAGTCACACCACGAGGACTGGCCCGACACGCTGCTCCAACCCGCGCTCGATCACCCGAGTTGCCGGTTCCTGCGCGAGCTGGTGATCGACGCGAGCCCGGGCGATCGCACGCTCGGCTTTCTGGCGACGCGCCTGCCGCGGCACGTGCGGACGCTGACGATGATCTGCAACGAGGTCGACCTCGCCCACGCGACCGGTGCCCTGGCGCAGCTCGAGCGGCTGCAGCTCTCGGCCCAGTTGATCACCCCGGCGCCGCTCGCCCTGCCCCGTCTCGCCGAGCTGGCCCTGCCCATCGACGCGATGACCATCGGGGGCCTCGGCGTGGTGCTCGCTTCGCTGCCGGCCCTGCGCCGGCTCACGCTCTCGAGCCTCGAGACGATCGATCGCGAGGCCCTGTTCCCGGTGACGGCGATGCACGGGCTCGAGTCGCTGACGCTGCGGGCCGAGAAGACGAGCCGCTCGGCCGTGGAGGCGATCGTCGACTCGCCGCTCCGCGAGACGCTGACCACCCTCGACGTGTCGCGCAGCGGCATGACCGAGGAAGGCGCCCAGCGCCTGCTCAAGCTGACCCCGAAGTTCGAGAGGCTCTCGAACCTGGTGCTCGGCGACGCGGTCTGAGGCCGGTCATGGCCAGGGCTTGCTCCTGATACGCGACGAACAGCGGCCTCGAGAGCGGTGGCGGCCCGGGTCGCGCGCGTCGCTCGTCGCGCGCAGGCCCTGCGGCACGACACGAGGGCGCGGGCGCGTGCACCGGGCTCGGAAATGGACGACTCTCCATTCGTACTTGCTTACGGTAACATATCACCCTTTTTTGCGTACGATTAGAAACTCGACCGAAAACGACCCCTCGTCCCCCGGGCACGCGACGCCCGCCGGTGGCGCGACGGCGAGCGCGGAGCAGATCCTCCGTCCGGCCTGGAGTCCTCCGTCGCGTCGGTCGCCTGGGTCCGTTTCCTGAACGCTGCGCGGCGGACGGGCCTCAGGCCGCCGCCCCGGTGTGTGCCCAGAGCGACGCGTACCTCCCGGCCCGCGCGAGCAACTCCGCGTGGGTCCCCTGCTCCACCACCCGGCCCTTCTCCAGCACCACGATCGAGTCGGCGCCCTTCACGCTCTGCAGCCGGTGGGCGATGACGATCGCCGTCCGCCCGACGAGCACCTTCTCCAGCGCCGCCTGCACCTCGCGCTCACTCTGCGGATCGAGGTTGCTCGTCGCCTCGTCGAGGATCAGCACCGGCGCCTTCGACAACACCGCGCGCGCCAGGCACAGCCGCTGCTTCTGCCCGCCCGAGAGCGTCACCCCGCGTTCCCCGATCGGCGTGTCGAGCCCCTGGGGCAGCGCCTGCATGAACTCCCACGCCGCCGCCACGCGGCACGCCGCCTCCAGCTCCGCGGGCGTCGCGTCGGGCCGGCCGAGCATCACGTTGTCCCGCACGCTGGCGGAGAAGAGCAGCGCCTCCTGGGTCACGAGGGCGAACTGCGCGCGCACCGAGCCCACCGTCCCCTCCCGCACGTCGACGCCGTCGAAGCAGATGCGCCCGCGGGACGGCACCTCGAAGCGCAGCAGCAGCGACGCCAGCGTGCTCTTCCCGCTCCCGCTCTCCCCGACGAGCGCGGTGACGCGGCCCATCGGCAGCTCGAGCGTCACCCCATCGAGCGCCACCCGCGGGCCCCACGAGAAGGCGACGTCCTCCAGCGAGATCGCCTCGCGCAGCGGCGGGAGTTCCTGCGTGCCCCCGCCGTGCGCCAGCTCGGGCAGCGTGAGCACCGCCTCGATGCGCTCGAGGGCCGCCGCCGCGTTGAGCGCGAACTGGCTGACCCGGCCGAGGTCCTTCGCCGGCTGGTACACGAGGATCAACGCGCCGAGAAACGAGACGAGGACGTCGGGCTCGACCGCGCGGGTGGTGAGGGCCCAGGCCAGCGAGCCGCCGATGGCCACCGACGCGAGGATCTCCATGATCCCCGGGACCCCGGCTCGCGCCCACGCCGCACGGGTCAGCGCCCGCTCCACGGCCGCGGTCCGGCGGGCGAACCGGCTGGCCTCCGCGGCCTCGGCGTTGAAGGCCTGAATGGTGCGCAGCGCCCCCAACCCTTCCTGCACCTGCCCGGCGATCGTCCCCAGCGCGGCCTGCCCTTCGCGCGTGCGACGCATCAACGCCGCCGTCAGCCGCGCCGCGGGGAGCACCGCGATCGGCACCACCACCAGCGCCAGCACCGACAGCTTCCACGACAGCGACACCGCCACCCCGACGAGGATCACGATCTGCAGCGAGTCCCGCAGCCAACTGGCCACGGTGTACGTCGCCGCCTGTTCCACCGCCGCGACGTCCGAGGTGAAGCGGCTGAGGAGATCGCCCGACAGCTGCGCCGATCGCTGCAGGGGCGAGAGCCGCAACAACTTCTCGAACAGCCGCCGTCGCAGGTCGATCACCACGTGCTGGCCGAAGAGGCCCACGAAGTAGAACTGCCCGAGGTACCCCACGCCCTTGATCGCGCCGATGATCAGCAGCGCCACCGGCAACACGTACAGCGCCTGGGATCGATCGAGGCCGCGCAGCGAGGGGATGATCGCGAAGACGCGCTCGAGGCCTGACTCGCCGCCGGTGAGCAGGAAGCGCAGCGCCGGGCCCATGAGGAACGCGTAGGCCCCGGTGGTGGTGGCGACCAGTCCCATGCAGACGAAGGCGATCGCCAACAGCCGGTGGTGCGGCCGCCCCAGCCGCAACAGGCGCTTCATCGCGTTGAACAGGGGCGACGCCATCGGGTGGTCGCTCTTTACACGGTCCACCCGCGTCCGGTACTCGCGCTGCATGGACGTGATGGTCGTGGCGGGCGAAGCCTCCGGTGATCAACACGCGGCCGACGCCGTGGCGGCCCTCAAGCGCCTCCGGCCCGACCTCCGCTTCTTCGGCATGGGCGGCCCGAAGCTCGCGGCGCAGGGCGTGGAGTTGATCCACGGAGCCCACGAGATCTCGGTGATGGGCATCGTCGAGGTGCTGCCCAAGGTGCCCCGCATCTGGCAGGTGCTCGGCGACCTCGCGCGCGCCGCGAAGGAACGCAAGCCCGCCGTCGCCCTGCTCGTCGACGTACCCGACTTCAACCTGCGGCTGGCGAAGCGCCTCAAGGCCCTCGGGGTGCCCGTCGCCTACTACGTCGCGCCGATGGCCTGGGCCTGGCGCGAGAGCCGCACGCGGACCATCGCCGAGCGCGTCGATCGACTGCTGTGCATCCTCCCCTTCGAAGAGCAGTTCTTCCGCGAGCGCGGCGTGCAGGCGACCTACGTGGGGAGCCCGGTGCTCGACCAGCTCCCCGCGCCGGCGAGCGCGGCCTCGTTCCGCGAACGGCTGGGCCTCGCCCTCGAAGGGCCGGTGTTCGCCGTGCTCCCCGGCAGCCGTCGCTCGGAGATCACCCGCCTCGGGCCCACCCTCGGCGCCGTCGCCGCGCGCGTCGTCGCCGAGCGGCCGGGCACCCGGGTGGTGGTGCCCGTCGCGCCGGGGCTGCCGCAGGACTTCGTCGCCGCGCCCTTTCTCAGGGTCGGGGTGACGCCGATCTTGATCGACGGCCGCGCGCCGGAAGTCGTGGGCGCCAGCGACGTCGCCCTGGTGGCCTCCGGCACCGCGACCCTCGAGGCCGGGCTCATGGGGCGGCCGCTCGTCGCCGTCTACCGCGTCAACGGGCTCAGCTACGCGATCGGCAAGATGCTCGTACGCATCCCCTTCTTCTGCCTGCCGAACCTCCTCGCCGGCAAGAAGGTCGTTCCGGAACTGCTGCAGGGCGACATGACGGTCGACCGCATCATGGCCGAGCTCACGCCCCTGTGGTCCGGCCCCGCGCGCGACGAATGCCTCGCGGGCCTGGCGCTGCTCAGGGCCAGGCTGGGCGCCCCCGGCGCATCGGACCGCGTCGCCCACGCAGTCCTCGAACTCCTCTCCCAGTCGCCCCCGGTCGGCGCGAGGGGCTGACCTTCCCGAGGTCGCGCGAGGGCGGCGCGGAGTCTCCTACTCGACGAGCATGTTGAATTGAACGGAGGCCGTCTCCCCGGCCTTCACCGTCACCCGCTGCGTCTTCACCCGCGGCGCCGGCAACGAGGGATCTTCAAGACGACACTCGACGGCATGCGGCCCGGCCCCCAGTTCGACCTGCTTGAAGCTCACCGCGCTCTCGGTGACGGCGCGCCCATCGATCTTCATCACGCAGAACGGGTTGGCCTCGATGCGCAGCGTGCCCTTCTCGGCGGCGACCGGCGCTGGCGTCGCCACGGGAGCCGGCACCACGAAGGCGCGCGTCTCCCCCGGCTTCAGCTTCCACGTCACCTTCTTTTCGCCGCCCGGCCCCTTCACCGCGATGACGTGCGTGCCTGCCGGCAGATCCAGCTCGAGGGGCGTCGTCCCCAGCTTCTTGCCGTCGACCATCACGTCCCCCTCGACGGCCGAGGTGACGCTGAGGTGCGCGCTCCGAACGATCGGCGGCGGCCCGA
>JBBRUE010000336.1:0-7302 GCA_038248085.1 Myxococcales bacterium
AGCTTCTGCGTCGATCTCACGCAGCGGGCCAAGGAGGGCAAGATCGATCCGTTGATCGGTCGCGCCGACGAGCTCGAGCGCATGATCCAGGTGCTTTCGCGCCGCCGGAAGAACAACCCGCTCCTGATCGGTGAGCCCGGCGTCGGCAAGACCGCCATCGCCGAGGGCCTCGCGCGCCGCATCATCGACGGCGACGTGCCCGAGGGTCTCAAGCGCAAGCGGCTGGTCTCGCTCGACCTGGCGGCGATGGTCGCCGGCGCGAAGTTCCGCGGCGAATTCGAGGAGCGCCTCAAGGCGGTGCTCAAGGAGGTCTCTGACGCGAACGGCGAGATCATCGTCTTCATCGATGAGCTCCACACCATGGTCGGCGCGGGCAAGGCCGAGGGCGCGATGGACGCGGGCCAGATGCTCAAGCCGGCGCTGGCGCGCGGCGAACTGCACTGCATCGGCGCCACCACGCTCGACGAGTACCGCAAGCACATCGAGAAGGACGCGGCCCTCGAGCGGCGCTTCCAGCCGGTGCTGGTCGGCGAGCCCAGCGTCGCGGACACCATCTCCATCCTCCGCGGGTTGAAGGAGCGCTACGAGGTGCACCACGGCGTCCGCATCCAGGACGCGGCCCTCGTCGCCGCCGCCACGCTGTCGAACCGGTACATCAGCGATCGATTCCTGCCCGACAAGGCGATCGACCTCATCGACGAGTCGGCGTCGCGGCTGCGCATCGAAATCGACTCCATGCCCACCGAGGTCGACGAGGTGCGCCGCCGGTTGATGCAGCTCGAGATCGAACGCGAGGGCCTCAAGAAAGAAACCGACGTCCACTCGCGCGAACGGCTCGGGGTGATCGAGAAGGAGATCAGTCAGCTCAGCGAGCAGTTCACCACCATGAAGGCGCAGTGGCAGGCCGAGAAGCAGGCGATCGCGTCGATCCGCGCAGTGCAGGAGAAGGTCGAGGCCGCGCGCAACGACCAGGCGATGGCCGAGCGCCGCGGGGATCTCAACAAGGCCGCGGAGATCAAGTTCGGGCAGTTACCCTCGCTCGAGAAGGAGCAGCAGCAGCTCCAGGTTCGCCTCGCCGAGATGCAGACGCACCAGAAGTTCCTCAAGGAGGAGGTCGACCCGGAAGACATCGCCGAGGTCGTCGGCAAGTGGACCGGGATCCCCGTGTCGAAGCTGATGGAGGGCGAGCTGCAGAAGCTGGTGAAGATGGAACAGCGCCTCGGCCACCGGGTCATCGGGCAGAAGGCGGCGCTCGAGGCAGTGTCCAACGCGGTCCGCCGCGCGCGATCGGGCCTGCAGGACCCCAATCGGCCGATCGGTTCGTTCATCTTCCTGGGCCCCACGGGCGTCGGGAAGACCGAGACCGCGAAGGCGCTCGCCGAGTTCATGTTCGACACCGACGCGGCGATCGTCCGCATCGACATGTCGGAGTACATGGAGAAGCACGCCGTCTCGCGGTTGATCGGCGCACCTCCGGGGTACGTCGGCTACGACGAGGGCGGCCAGCTCACCGAGACCGTGCGCCGGCGTCCCTACTCGGTGGTGCTCTTCGACGAGATCGAGAAGGCGCACCCCGACGTGTTCAACGTGCTCCTGCAGATCCTCGACGAGGGGCGGCTCACCGATGGCCAGGGCCGCACGGTCGACTTCAAGAACACGGTGCTGATCATGACCTCCAACATCGGGTCCCAGGCCCTGCAGGACGGTCTCGCCGAGGGCAAGGAACTCGACGCGACGACCCGCGCGGAGGTGATGAACCAGCTCAAGCAGCACTTCCGCCCGGAGTTCCTCAACCGCGTCGACGAGATCGTCCTCTTCGAGCCGTTGCGGCAGGCAGACATCGCTCAGGTCGTGGACATCCAGATGGCGCGCATGCAGAAGCTCGCAGCTGACAAGCGGCTGACCCTCGAGCTGACGCCCAAGGGGCGCGAGTTCCTCGCCGCTGAGGGCTACGATCCGGTGTACGGCGCGCGGCCGCTGAAGCGGGCGATCCAGAAGTTCGTGCAGGACCCGCTGGCGATGAAGATCCTCGGCGGCGAGTTCGTGCCCGGAGACCACGTGGTGCTCGACGCCGGCAGTGGTGGACTCAAGCTGTCCGTCACGCCGCGGGCGTGATTCGGGGTCAGGTCTCGAGCCAGGAGCTCAAGACGGGGTGCCGCGTCACTTCGCCTTGCAGTCCCCGGTCAGGCTTGATCGCGAAGGCGTGAATGCGACGCGCGGCGAGGGCCTCGAGCAGCGCGCGCTGCGCTGTCTCGTCGGGCGCGAACAACACCGCGCCGTCGCCCCCACCCGCTCCGCTCTGCTTGCCCGCGCACCCGAAGGTACCGGCGAGGCCGAGGATCCGCTCCAGCCCCTCGCTGCGCGTCACCCCGAGTTCCCAGAGCAACCCCTGCAACGCTTCGCTGGCCGCCTCGACCGCGGAGAAGTCGCGGCGGAGCAGCCCGTGCTCGAGGACCTCGCCTGCCCCGTCGGAACGTTCGACGAAACGCTGCCGGGCCGCCGTGCCCAATTGCTGCTCGACGCTCTTCACCAGGCCGGTCGTGGATGCGCTCTGCCCGCTGAAGGCGAACACCATCGGGAAAACGGGATCTCCAACGCGTGCGAGATCGACCGGAGCCGACTGCTCGAGCGCGGCCACCAACCCGCCTCGCGCGGCCTTCGTCAGCAGCATCGAGGTCTCGTAGCGGCGGTACCGCACCAGCCCGCCGGCGAAGGAGGCCGCCACGTCCCCGCCGCTCCCCTTCCCCTGCTGTGCGTCGGCGTGGGCGATGAGCGCGAGCTTCAGAGGGTCGAACTGGGCCACCAGCCCGACCCGCGCGGCCTCTGCCGCCAACACCGTGGCCCGCGCGCTGCTGCCGAGGCCCAGCTTGAGGCCGCCCGACGTCGGCGAGCTCTCGAACGCGACAGAGAACCCCGGTCCCTCGGTGCCCACGATGCGCAGCGCGAGATCGAGCGTGGTCGCGACGAAGTGGAACTCGGGAGGAACGGCCCGCTCCCAGCGGACCCCCGCGGGCGTCGCCACCCCCGAGAGCCGACCATCGGCCACGATCACGTCGACCTGGCGATCGACCCGCGGGCGAACCAACGCATGCACCCGGGGCGCGACGGCGAGGATCCGCGCGACGCCGCCCCACAGCACCGCGTACTCCCCCGAGAGGAAGAGCTTGCCCGGCGCCGAGAGCGTGCGATCCAAACCGGCTACCTCCAGCCGAACGCCACGGCGATCTTCGCGGCGTAGCGAGCGTTGTTCTCCAGCAGCGCGAGGTTGGCCGCGAGGGTCTTGCCCTTGGTGCGCGCGACCAGTTCGCCGAGGAGAAACGGGGTCACCGCCTTGCCCTCGACCTTCTTCTTCTTCGCCAGCGCGAGGGCCGCCTTGAGGTGCTTCTCGACCTCCGCCCGCTTGAGCGCCGTCTTCGCGGGAGGCGGGAGCGCGAACACCATGCCCCCCTGGTGGAGGTCGCGCCGCGCGCGGATCATCTCTGCGGCCTCGGCAGGCTCGTCGATGCGATGCTCCACGAAGAGCCCCGTCTCACGGCTGTAGAAGCCCGGCAGCTCGTGGGTGCCCACGCCGACCACCGGGACCCCGAGCGTCTCGAGCAACTCCAGCGTGCGCGGGAGATCGAGCACCGACTTCGCGCCCGCGCAGACCACCGCGACGGGCCAGCGGGCGATGGCCGGGAGATCCTGCGAGATGTCCATGTGCTGCTCGACGCCGCGGTGCACGCCGCCCAGCCCGCCGGTCGCGAAGACGTGAATGCCCGCCGACGCTGCCATCTCGCAGGTCGCGCTGACGGTGGTGCCGCCGGTGAGCTTCCGCGCCACCGCGATGGCGAGATCGCGCGACCCGATCTTCATCAGGTCTTTGCCGGTCACCAGTCGCTTGGTCTGCGTCGCGTCGAGCCCGACGTGGAGCTGGCCGTCGATCACCGCCATCGCCGCGGGGATCGCGCCCTCGTCACGCACCGCTGCCTCGCAGCGCTTGGCCGCCTCGACGTTGTGTGGGTAGGGGAGGCCTTGCGCCAACACCGACGTCTCGAGCGCCACCAACGGTTTCAACGTGCGCCGCGCTGCTGCCACCTCGGCTGAGTACACCAGCTTCACGAGCGCCTCTTCTCGACCACGAGTTTGAATTCTTCGATCTTCTTGTCGAGCGTGGGCCGGCTGATGCCCAGCGCCGCCGCCGCGCGGATCTTCTTTCCGTTCGCCTGCCGCAAGGCCTCGCTGATCGCGTCGCGCTCGAGCCGGGAGATGCGCTCGGCCAGCGTCTGCGGGGCCTGCTCGGCCGTGCCCCCGGCCTGGATCTCCGGGGGCAGGTGCAGCGCCGTCACCTCCGCGCCGCCATAGAGCAGCGAGAGGCGCTCGGCCAGGAGGCGGAGTTCCTCGACGTTTCCCGGCCAGTGGTGATCGCCCAGCAGCCGCTTGGCGTCCGGCGACAGGCTGGGCGGTTCCTTGCGGCGGGTGCGCGTCAGCTCAGAGCAGAACCACTCGAAGAGCTGCATCACGTCGGGCTTGCGCTCGCGCAGGGGCAGCGTCTCGAGCTCCACGCCCTGGAGCGCGCGGGCCAGCTCGGCGTCGATCTCCCCGCGGGCCTGCATTGCCTCGAGCGACGCGAAGGCGGTCACCATCACCCGCACATCGACCGGCTCTTCGCCGCCCTGCCGCGCCGGCGCGACCTTCTTCGAGATCAGCCGGGCGAGCCGCTCCGACACGTGGCGGGGCAACGACTCGATGCTCATCAACAACAGCGACCCGCCGTCGGCCTTGAGCAACGCCGAAGACTGAGGGGGGACGCCTGGCGCGCTGGTGCGACCGAAGAGGGACTCCTCCGTCTCCACCGCCACGCGACGGCAATCGACCACCACGAAGGGGCCCAGCGCCCGCGACGAGCGGCTGTGGATATAGCGGGCCGTCTGGGTGCGCCCCGAGCCGATCTCGCCATGGAGCACGACCGTGTCCTGGCCCAGCGCCGCGCGCCGTGCGGCCTCGACCGTCTTGCGGAACGGACGGCTGCTACCGACCAAAGACACCACCGGCGCCGCGCCATCTTGCCGGCTGCGCACCGACGTCACCGCTTCACCCGCCAGCCGGCCGAGGGCGGCGATCGTCCGCTGCTCCTCTTCGCCGAAGCCCTCGGGCCGCTCCGCGTAGAGGATGCCGAACGGCGCGCCCCCCGAGGCGATCAGCGGCGCGCAGAGCAGGCCCTTCACCCGGCCCGCCTCCTTCCGCTCGAGCGCTCCGCGGACCAGCGAGCGCGGCACTTCGACCGACTCGGCCCCCACCACCGCGGCGGTCATCAGGCCCTCGGTGCCGCCCAGCAGGGCCGCGGCCTTCTCGGCGTGCACGCTGCGGCCGAGTTCTTCGGCAGCCCGCCGCAGCACCATCGCTTCGCTGGTGGCAGAGATGAGCGCCACGCCCGCGTGGTACAGGCCGGCGACCGCGCCGACCGCCGGGATGAGTTCCTCGACGGGGCTGGTGTGCAGCTCGCCATCGGCTTCACGATCAGACAGCGAGGCGCGCGCCGTGGGCTCGAAGAGGATGGTCGAGTCACCGACCTGCAGCCGGTCACCCGGCAACAGCACCAGCTCAGTCTCGAGCTTCTCGCCGTTGACGAGCGTGCCGTTGCGCGAAGCGAGGTCGCTCACCTTGGCCTGGCCCTCCTCGATGATGAGGCGAACGTGGCGACGCGAGACCTTCGCGTCCTCGAGGGAGATGGTGCACGACGGGCTGCGGCCGATGAAGACCTCGCCCTGCACTTCGTGCCGGCGTCCTGCTTGCGGCCCGGTGAGCAACAACAGCGCTGCCATCGTCTTCTCCCCCGTCAGGCCGGTCTCTCGAGCTGGAGCAACTGCTCCATCTCTTCCGGCTCCAGCTGGCGACCTTCGCGCGAGACCGCCAGCGCGTTGATCTGTGAGTCATCGACTTCGACGTGCGAGCCCTTGCGCCACTCGGTGGTGCGCGTACCGCCCTCGACCAGCTTGCCGACGAGGTTGTCGTCGTCCCACTGGACGACCTCGACCCAGAGCAGTTCCTGCTCAGGCTGGCCGTCCTGCCCGTCAGGGTGTACCTCGAAGGGCGCACGCACGAGGAAGGTGAGCGGCTCCATCAGGCCCTTGCGCTGGTACCGGCCCTTGAAGATCGGGAGCAGCCGGGTCGCGGTGCTGGCCTTCGCCTCGGCTTCGACCGGCGTCTCCTCCTCGAAACGTTCGCGGTAGTGCTTGAGGATGTCGGTCATGCCATGGCGGCCCTCCGGGCCCACCACCGACACGAAGCCCTGAGTGTGCCCGGTGAAGCTCTCAGGATCGACCTGGTAGAGGTTCGCGCGCGCCTCGTCGGACGGCATGAGCTGGAAACCCATGCCCACGCTCGTGGAGATCACCTGCCGCACCGCCGGGCCCTGACCGAACGCCAGATCGGTGCAGAGTTCCTGGAAGAAGGTCTCGGCCGCGGCGAGGTCGTCTTCGCTGATGTGGAACATCTCGACGTCGGGCGAAGAGAACTTTGCCATGCCGTGCGTGTGCACCCACATGTTGCGCTCACCCTCGCCCAGCGCCTCGGCGTGGACGGTGATGTGATCGCGAATATCGAAGTCGAGCTCGGTGATCTCCTCCACGTCCATCGCGGAGTGGAGCTTGAAGGCGGTGACGTCGACCGCCACGCCCTCGGCGATCTCGAGAATGGTGCGTACCGCCCACAGCGCCTCGAAGGCCGCGATGCTCGGCTGCGGCTTCCCGGGCTCGAAGCTGACCCGGTAGAAGCCGTGGGCGTGCTCGAGCTGTTCACGCAACTCGGCCGCGCCCGTGAGAAGATCAGGCGTCCACGCGAGCGCCGAGAAACGCGGCTCGAACTTCACGTCGACCCGCGAGGCGTCGGCCCGCACCGAGAAGAGGCAGCCGTCTTCACCGAAGACGAGCTTCACGTCTTCGGCTTCGAAGGCCTCGGTGAGGACTTCCTGCGTCAGCGGCTCGGCGGCGTCGGTGGCGACGATGTAGACCTCGCGCATTCCCGTCACAGGTGCTTCTCGATTTGCCGGAAGAGATCGACGCGGTCCACCAGGTTGGTCAGGTAGTCGAGCGTGTCCGTGGGCAGCACCAGCACCGGGCTCATCGTGTAGCGGGTGAACCAGTCTTCGTAGAGCGCGTTGAGCCGGTTCAGGTAATCCTGGCCCGACAACACCTCGGGGCTGTCGGCCTCGTACAGGTTGAAGTACTCTGGCGCGCCCTGTTCGGCGATGTAACGTCGGCCACGCCGGAACCCCGGAATGCCGACCCGCTCGGGCATGTGTTCCTGGTTGTGCCAGGCGTA
>JBBRUE010000337.1:0-7278 GCA_038248085.1 Myxococcales bacterium
GCGCAGTGCCGCGCGCTGGAAACCGAGATCAAGGAGTTCGAGACCAAGTCCAAGCGGCTCGAGGACCTCAACGAGACCGAGCTCATCGCGATGTTCGAGCTCGACAAGAAGATCGCCGGCGGCACGTCGAGCGAGCTCTCGCGGCCGCTTCGCACCCAGCTGGTCTCGAAGCTCTTCGTGAAGGCCAGCCAGGCGAAGACCACCGGCAACTGGAGCCGCGCCATTGAGTACGCCCGCCGCGTGCTGCAGGCCGACTCCGGCCACGTCGGCGCGCAGGCGTTGGTCAGCGAGGCCCGCAACCAGGCGCGTGAGGTGTACCTCCGCGGTTACCAGCTCAAGGAGTCGAGCCCCGACGAGGCCATCCGTCTGTTCAAGGACGTGATGAACATGACCCCGCCGGACGACGACAACCACCAGAAGGCGAAGTCGCGCGTCGCCGAGCTCCAGAAGCAGTGAGCGGTATCAGGCAGGGCGACCTCTTCGGCGGTCCTCTGCCGCCGCCGGCACCGAAGCCTGCCTCCTCCGTCGACGTGAAGGCCCCCCAACCGGCGCCTCCTCCCGTCGCAGCTCCGCCTCTGCCGGTGACAGCTGCTCCCGTGAAGACGCCGGCCTGGCGCCAGGTCGAGGCGAAGGCGCCTCCGAAGGTCCTGTCGGTCTCGCAGCTCACCCGCCAGGTGAAGGACGCGCTCGAACCACAGTTCACCCGGGTGCTGGTGCGGGGCGAGATCTCCAACTTCCGCGGGGTCAACGCGCGGGGCCATTTCTATTTCGCCCTCAAGGACGAGCGCGCGTCGATCGACGTGAAACTGTGGGCCACTACCGCGCAACGCCTGAAGTTCCAGCTCAAAGAAGGGCTCTCGGTCGTCATCGAGGGCAACCTCGACGTCTACGAGCCGCAGGGCCGCTACAGCCTGATCGTCAGCCGCCTCGAACCTGAGGGCGTGGGTGCGCAGGCGCTGGCCTTCGAGCAGCTCAAGCAGAAGTTGGTCGCCGAGGGCCTCATCGGCGACAAGCGCACGCGCCCGCGCCGGCCGTTGCCGTACCTCCCGCGCCGCATCGGCGTGGTGACGAGCGTGACGGGCGCAGCGCTCCGCGACTTCCTCAAGGTGCTTCACCGGCGTCATCCCCGGCTGTCGGTGCTGGTCGCCGATGCGCGCGTGCAGGGTGACGGCGCGGTGTTCGAGGTCCGCCGGGCGTTGCGGTGGCTCGCTCGAACCGACGTCGACGTGATCGTCGTCACCCGCGGCGGCGGCAGCGCCGAGGATCTCTGGACCTTCAACGAAGAGCCGGTCGTGCGCGCGGTGTGGGACAGCCCGGTGCCCGTGGTGTCGGCCGTCGGCCACGAGATCGACACCACCCTGTGCGATCTCGTCGCCGACGTCCGCGCGCCGACCCCCAGCGCCGCCGCCGAGCTCCTCGCTCCGTCGCTCGTCGAGCTCGAGGCCCAGCTCTCAGCCCTCAAGGCGCGGATGCACAAGGCGATCGAGAAGACCGTGGCGCGAGAGCGATCGGAACTCCGCGGGCTGCGCGGCGCCCTCGGTGACCCCCGTCGTGAACTGTCGAGCCAGCGGCTGGTGATCTCGACGGCCGCCGATCGCGTCACCTCGGTGCTCCGTCGCAGGACCCGCAACGAGACCGCGGCCCTGCGTGAACTGTCGCAGCGGCTCCAGCGGGCCCGCCCGCAGGCGCAGCTCCAGTCGCGGAAGGCGGCCCTCGCGGCGCTGAGGACCTCCTTGCGGACGCTCGGCCAGCGGAAGCTCCGGGGGGAACGCGAGCAGCTCGGTCGGCTCTCGCGCGAACTCGAACGCCACTCGCCCCGGCCGCTGCTGCAGCAGGGCCGCCAGCTCCTCGCCCGGCAGGGCCAGCGAGTGCCTGCGGCGATGAAAGGCCGGGTTCAGCGCGAGCGGGAGCGCCTCAGGGGCCTCGCGGCCCAGCTCGATGCCTACAGCCCCCTCAAGGTGCTCAGCCGCGGCTATGCCCTCGTGCACGGGCCTGACGGGAAGGTGGTGCGCCGGGCCGGTGACCTGGAGGTGGGCGATCAGCTCAAGCTCCGCCTCGGCGGCGAGGGTGAAGTGCTCGCGCAGGTGACGCAGGTGAAGGACCGCTGAGTCCGTGTTACGCAGCCGCCGTGGCAAAGGAAAAGATTGCAGCGCGCGGGCAGTACGGTGACGTCGTCACGCGGCTCCAGCAGATCGTCGAGTCGCTCGAAGGAGGGGAGCTCTCGCTCGAAGACTCGCTCGACCGGTTCCAGGAGGGCATCACCCTCGTGAAGCAGGGCGAGGGGATCCTCGCGGACGCCGAGAAGCGCATCGAGCAGTTGTTGTCGGAAGACGGCCGCACCGCACCCCTCAAAGTCAGCGAGACCGCCGCCGAGCCCGCGAAGCCCGCAGCCGCAGTCCAGTCGGCGCCCGTGCGCAAGCCCGTCGCCGTGGCCGCACCGGCCGCGGACGACGACGACGTTCCGTTCTGAAGGTGGAGACCCCGATGTCCGCATTCATGCTCGATGGCTGGTTGCCGGTGCAGCAGCAGCGCGTCGAGGCGCTGCTTCTCTCCCGCATGGAGACGCTCGCGCGCCGCAGCCCGCCGCGCCTCGCCGTGGCCATGCGGTACTCGCTGCTCGATGGCGGCAAGCGGCTGCGGCCGGTGCTGTGCCTCGCCTTCGCCGACACCGTGGCCCGCGCGTCGAACGGCGGCGGCGAAGCGGCTAACGACGCAGCCTGTGCGCTGGAGTGCATCCACACCTACTCGCTGGTGCACGACGACCTGCCCGCGATGGACGACGACGATCTCCGGCGGGGACGCCCGACGAACCACAAGGTGCACGGCGAGGCGATGGCGATCCTCGCGGGTGATGCCCTGCTGACCGATGCCTTCGCGCTGCTGGCGACCGGCCCTGCCGCGGAGCAGGCGCTGCGCGGCCGCCTCGTCGCAGAGCTGGCGATGGCCGCGGGGGCCGGCGGGATGGTGGGCGGGCAGGTGCTCGACATCGCGGAAGACCGGCCGGCCGAACTCGACTACCTGAACCAGCTGCACCGGATGAAGACGGGCGCGCTGATCAAGGCCGCTTGCCGCATGGGGGCGATCGCCGGTGGCGCCGACGAGCGCGCGCTGCACGCTGCCGAGATCTACGGCGACGCGGTGGGGCTGGCGTTCCAGATCGCCGACGACCTGCTCGACATCACCGCGAGTCCCGAGGCGATGGGCAAGCCCACTGGCGCTGACGCGGCGGCGGGGCGGCACACCTTTCCGGCGGTGGTGGGCCTCGAGCGCTCGCGGCAGATGGCGCAGGAGCACGTCGCGCGCGCACTCGCCGCGGTCCGGGAACTCGAGGGCGCAGACGGGCCGCTCGCGGCGCTGGCGCGGTATTCGATCGAACGATCGACCTGATGCCTGAGAGGTGGCCGCGTCGCCAAGGGCGGGCGGGACGTCACGTGGTAGAGGCCTCTCGTGCCGACTGACTCACCCAAAGCACTTCGAGCGCTCGACGCCTCCCAGCTGCCCGCGGTGTGCGCCGAGCTCCGGGAAGAGATCATCTCGGTCTGCGGCCAGGTCGGCGGGCACCTCGGCGCCTCCCTCGGGGCCGTCGAGCTGATCGTCAGCCTGCACCGCGTGTTCAAGTCGCCGGTCGATCGCCTGGTCTTCGACGTCGGCCACCAGGCCTACGCCCACAAGCTCCTCACCGGCCGCCGGGAGCGCTTTCCCACGCTGCGCCAGCGCCATGGCCTCGCCCCGTTCCTCGACCCCGTCGAGAGCGAGCACGACGCCTTCGGAGCCGGTCATGCTTCCACCGCGCTCTCCGCGGCGCTGGGAATCCTGCAAGCCAAGAAGGCTCTCGGGCAGCCCGGTGACGTGGTGGCGATCGTCGGCGACGGCGCGCTCACCGGGGGACTCACCTTCGAGGCGCTCAACAACGCCGGGACCTCGCCGCTGCCGGTGAAGCTGGTGCTCAACGACAACGGCATGAGCATCTCGAGGAATGTCGGCGCCGTAGAGCGCCTGCTCCGCGAGGGCGCGCGGCCGTTCTTCGAGTCGCTCGGCTTCACCTACCTCGGGCCTGTCGACGGGCACGACCTCTCCGCGCTCGCCGAGGCCCTCACGGCAGCACGCCGCTGCGACAAGCCCGTCGTCGTGCACGCGCGAACCCAGAAGGGCCGCGGTTTCGAGCCCGCCGAGCTCGACTCGCACACGCGCGGTCACGCCATGGGGCCCTGGGAGCTGCGCGACGGCAAACTGGTGCGCAGCCGGCACGGGCAGCAGACCTGGAGCGAGGCCTTCGCGGCGGCGCTCGGGGAGCGCATGCAGGCCGACGCCCGGGTGCACGTCATCACCCCTGCGATGCTCGAGGGCAGCGCCCTCACGCACCTCGCCCAGCGCTTCCCCGGTCGCGTGCACGACGTCGGCATCGCCGAGCAACACGCCGTCACCTACGCCGCGGGCCTCGCGCACGGCGGCCTCCGTCCGGTCGTGTTCATCTACTCGACGTTCCTTCAGCGCGCGTATGACCAGGTCGTCCACGACGTCGTGCTGCCCGGGTTGCCGGTGGTCTTCGCCATCGATCGCGCGGGGCTGGTGGGCGCTGACGGCGCGACGCACCAGGGCGCGTGGGATCTCAGCTTCCTGCGGCCGCTCCCCCGGCTCGCGATCCAGGCTCCGGTGTGGGGCGAAGACGTGCCCGCGCTGCTCGGCCTCGCGCTCGATCGCGCCGGCCCGACCGCGATCCGCTTTCCGCGCGGCACGCTCCCCGTTGGGCCCCCGGTGGGACCGGCCGGTGGCGCGCGCTGGCTCGTCGACCCACCGGGCGCCACGGTCCAGGTGGTGACCTTTGGGCACCTCGCGCTCTCGGCCCTCGAGGCGGCAGGAGGGCGGCCCTGGGCGGTCGTCGACGCCGGCACGTTTCCGCTCGAGCCAGGCCTCGTCGCGCGGCTCGCGAGCGCCGCGGCGATCGTCACCATCGAAGAAGGCACGACGCACGGAGGGCTGGGGAGCGCGGTTCTCGAGGCGCTGGGCGATCTCCGGTGCCGGCCGCGGGTGAAGTGCATGGGCCTGCCCGATCGCTTCATTCCGCACGGGGAGGCGCGTGCCCAGCGGGCCGAACTCGGGCTCGACGCCGAAGGAATCCGCCGTGCCGTGCTCGAGGTGTTGGCGCCGTGAAGACGTGCCCGCGGTGTGGGTGCCCGCGTGAAGGCCGACGCCCACGGCGCCCCCTCGAGTCGGTCTCGGCTCGGCGTCGAACGGATCTGTCGCGCGCCTCGCCGAAGAACCCTCGCGCGGGGCATGCACCGTGAAGAAGGCGAAAGTACGCCTGGACGTGCTGGTGGTCGAACGCGGCCTGGCTGACTCCGTGGCGCGCGCGCAGGCCCTGATCCTCGCAGGCCAGGTGGTGGTCGACGATCAGCGCATCGACAAGGCAGGCACCCTCGTGCCGCTCGGTGCCGAGCTCCGCCTCAAGGGCGAGGTGATCCCCTACGTCTCGCGGGGCGGGCTGAAGCTCGCGGGGGCCCTCGCGGGCTTCGCGCTCGACGTGCGCGGCGCCGTCTGCGCCGACATCGGCGCCAGCACCGGCGGCTTCACCGACTGCCTCCTGCAGGCGGGGGCCCTCCGGGTGCACGCGATCGACGTCGGCTGGGGGCAACTCCACGAGAAGCTTCGCAAGGACCCGCGGGTCATCAGCCACGAGCGCGTGAACGCGCGGCACCTCACCGACAGCGATCTCCCCGAGCCGGTGCAGGTGATCGTCATCGACGTCAGCTTCATCTCGCTCGAGGCGGTGCTCCCCGCGGTGCTCCCGAAGCTCTCTCCCGGCGGCCTGCTGATCGCCCTGGTGAAGCCGCAGTTCGAACTCGGCCCGGAGAACATCGACACGGGCGGGGTGGTGCGCGACCAGGTGGCGCGCCAGGGCGCGATCGATCGCATCCGCCGGTTCGTCGCCGCGCGGGGCCTCGGCGAGGTGGGCGTCATCGACTCGCCGGTGCCGGGCCCGGCCGGCAACGTCGAAGCGCTGCTCGTCGCGCGAAGCGGGTGAGCGTTCGCCGCTACGGAACCCGCGTGGGTCCGCGCGCCGTCCGGTACTCGTTGTTGGGGAGCGGCTTGATGAGATCGCTGCCGACCCGCAACCAGACCTGCTGGGCCTCGTCGATGCCGATGTGCATCGCGTTGCCCGGCGACTCCCCGCTGCCGTACCCGATGCGCCACAGCTCGCCCGACTGCGGCGTGTCGAGGGCGATGATCTCGGTGGCGAACGGGGCGATGCCAGGGCCGAGGTCGGGCCCGGTGAGAATGTAGAAGTCCGAGCCGCCGCCCGGCTGCACACCCAGCACCTGCAGGCTGCCGGAGGGGGTGATCGGCAGCTCGCCGAGGTTCATCACCGTGCCCAGCTGCGCGGTGAGGAAGATCACCTGGAACGGCCCAAGCACCGCGTAGATGTTGTTGTTCGAGAACGGCACCACCGCCCGCAGCGTCCCGGTGAAGATGGGGCTGGTCCAGCGCCGCGCCGCGCCCTCGCACAGGCCGAACGCCGTGGCGCACGACAGCACCGTGGTGCGGATGTTGTTGCTGGTGTCGTACGAGAAGGCCGCGATGGTGAAGGTGTCTCCGTTGATGCCGAAGACGCCCTCGGGAATGATCGGCTCGCTCACGTCGCTCAGCGGGTACTGCTGGCTCAGGAGCACCGCCGGCACCCCGTTGACCACCCCGTTGGTCACCGCCCCGGTGAAGAAGTCGTGCTTGTAGGGAACGATGGCCGCCTTGCGCGAGCCGACGTTGAACTCCCAGCGGGTGACCCACACCGCCTTGTTCGCCCCGTCATCGACCACCAGCGGGTTGGAGTTCATGATCGTGTCGAACGGCGCCTGCCAGTCGTTGGTGGTGTCGGTGGCCGAGGGCGCGAGCTTCTGGATGCGGTTGGGCGTGCCCGGCTCATTGATCCACACCACCGCGGTGCCGTTCTTGCCGACGCCGATGCGCTCCATGCGGTTGTTCAGGAGCTTCTTGCCGACGTTGAAGGTGCGCATGTCGAGCGCGAAGGCGCCCACCTTCGGTTCGAACACCCAGCGGTACCCGCTGACGGTGCTCAGGTCGGAGATCTGCGTGCCCAGCGTGCAGTCGAAGGGCATCGACGCGACGTAGGCCAGCAGCGTGCCCGCGGTGTCGACGCGCAAGATGGTGGTGCCGGTGTCGGTGCGCGCGCAGCCGAGGAAGGTGTTGGGGGTGCCGCCCAGCCCGCCCTCGGCGATAAACTGGTCGGGCACGATCTGGCTTCCGTCCATCGCGGTGAAGCGC